>JAPKXR010000026.1 GCA_026394715.1 Methanomicrobiales archaeon
GACACAGGGTGACCCGGAAGAAAATCTTGATTTTATTCTCTTTCCCTGCGCACTCTGCATTGATACCGATATCAGGGATGGCCAGGTGATCGGGGACCCGACAGAAGCGGCACTGTATGTTCTCGCTGAGAAAGGTGGGGTGAGTGTCAGGGAATTCCGGGAAAATAATCCCCGGATTGCGAGTATTCCCTTTGATTCTGATTATAAATTTATGACAACCTTCCATGCCATGAAGGATAAATCGGGAAATGATGTCATCCGTGCCTATGTGAAGGGTGCACCGGACGTAATCCTGACACGCTCATCGTATGGCCTGATGCCGGATGGAACGGCACAGGCACTGAATGAACAGGATAGAAAAAAGGTCATTGGAGAAAACGAACGTATTGCTAGTGACGGATTACGCGTCCTGGCACTTGCACAGCGTGATTTTGATCCGGCGACTTTCGATCCAAAAGCCGACCTGCTCCCTCTTATGCAGGACCTGGTGATGACGGCACTCATCGGGGAGGTCGATCCTCCACGGGCGGAAGCAAAAGATGCGATTGCAAAGGCTAAAAACGCAGGTATCCGGGTCAGGATGATCACCGGAGACCATGCCGTGACCGCAGGAGCCATCGGACGAGAACTTGGTATCGATGGCAGGGCAATAACCGGTGCAGAATTTGCAGCACTGAGCGATGAAGAAGCGGAAAAACAGGTCGACGATATCGGTGTTATTGCACGGGTCGCACCGGAACATAAAGTCAGGCTGGTGAATGTCCTTAAAAAGAAAGGAAATATTGTCGCAATGACTGGCGACGGTGTAAACGATGCTCCGGCGATCAAGGCAGCAGATATCGGCATTGCGATGGGGATTACCGGTACTGACGTTGCAAAGGGAGCTGCCAAGATGATCCTCACCGATGATAACTTTGCAACAATTGTGACGGCCATCGAAGAAGGCCGGAAGGTGTACGATAACCTGCAGAAATTCCTGCGTATCCAGATCGCCAACCTTTTTATGTTTATCCTGGCATTCCTGGGGTCCTCGCTCTTTGCAATCGCCGGGACGGCACTCTTCAGTCCCGGCCAGGTGCTCTGGATTCACATACTCGTGGTCGCACCTATCGGGATAGCCTTCGGCCTGGATGTGGCATCCCCGGGGATAATGGACCGGAAACCACGGAAAGCCCAGGAACCAATAATCAATCTAAAGATGTATACCAGACTGTGTATCACCGGGTTGCTTATGGCCGCCATGGCGCTCTACCTCTTCCAGATCGGTAAGGGCACCTATGGCTCTTCACAAATCGGTCAGACCATGGCACTGGTATCCCTCTCGCTGATGAATATCTTTATCGCGTTGAACCTGCGGTTCCCAAAAGATACTGCATTCCAGCCCGCTACCTTTTTGAATTCCCGGCTGGTGTATACGTATATCTGGGTCATCATTGGTTCTATCCTGATAACTGAAACCCGCCTCTTCCAGACGATCTTTGGTACAACCTCACTGAGCGCGTACCAGTGGTTTCTCTGTCTTATCCCCGGCGTGATCCTTCTGGCCGTGGGCGAGCTCTTCAAAGCGTCTCTCCGCTATAGAGAATGGAGATCCCCTGTCGCCATGTAATAGATAACATAACGATGCAACCGGACCACCCCTTATTTTTATTATTATAAAATAATTAAAAATAATTCACCCTGGTATCAGAGGTCGTTGCATAGTCAAACGGGAATACTCCCTACTATCTGAGTCCCCCCACAATCATTTCAAACAGATGAAATCAGACAAAATCTGGTGAAACCAACAGGAAATAATTTGAATGAAAAATCGATCCCATTTTTTAATGGGTCGCAAAAATGATGGAATAGGCCGTCATTAACACTACGTTGGGAACATACGCGAAAAGAGGTTAATAACTTTCCAAGTAGGTTGCTACATTTTATTTTAGTAATATTGTGACAGAACGCAGCTAAAGCAAATTCACCCTCGCATTTATCCAGCCCTTTGAGAGAGAACACTCTGAATCGTTTGCTCCGATTTTCGTTCCATCTATTGCTGGAATCCCGATGCTGGTAATTTTTGATTCAACGATGATTCGCGCCAGTTGCTTGAAGATTCCTTTGATCTCTTTAGAATTTTTCTGCTTGAATCTGAAAATAGTGCTATGATCTGGTTGAAGTCCTTGCCCTACTATACGA
>JAPKXR010000061.1 GCA_026394715.1 Methanomicrobiales archaeon
ATTTTCGTCCCTTCCGGGTATTCTCCTGCGATTCGTCGGATGGCCTCTGCGACTGTTTCGTAAGTCATGTTCTACATCACCGGCGGCTTACAACACCGCCAGGACCCCCATCAGAGCACAGGGCTCTTATCCCTGGCGCCCGCAGGCGACGGGGTTAAGTGTCCTTGGGCGGAACTCCTGGGTAGTGTGTGGTTTGTGAGACAGGCGCAGTGCCCGCAGGCTTCCGCTGCGCCGATATAAAAATACAGCCACTGGCCTCTGCCGTATTCGATATTCCCGCCATGGGGTCACGCTGACCCCATTTCACGAGCGCGCGCCCCGTATCGGAGCGCCTCTGTGAGAGCGTGTGTAATAAAAGAAAATAAATAAACGCGAACACAAAACCACATTCAACAGATCAACCGATGATATCACAGGCTTGAACACAATAGGATGCACGCTATTTTGGGTCCAAAGGACGCTAAAAAACCATGAGAGCGTGTGTGTGAAAAGCAAAAAAAATAAAACCTTATGGCCTTCAGTCGCGCATCACTATTAAGGCATAACTTTGCACGCGATCAGGCCATTTAATATGGGAATCAAACTTTCTGTCAGGAGTCTCCTCTCCAGCATCACCCGCCACGACATCAACAACCAGCTCACAGTAATCCTTGGATATCTTGAAATAATGAGCGATATGCCGCCCGGTCCCCTGATCGAAGAGTATTTTCGTAAGGTATCCACCGCTGCAAAGCGCATCTCTTCCATGATCCGGTTTACCAAGGAATATGAGGATATAGGGGTATCAGATCCCGCATGGCAGGACTGCCGCACACTTGTGGAAACCTCGGAAAAGCAGGCCCCCCTCGGAAATATAAAGGTGAACAACGAATTCCCCCCAGGGACAGAAGTGTTCGCCGACCCGCTGGTTTTCAAGGTTTTTTACAACCTGATGGACAATGCGTTTCGGTATGGTGGGAAGATCACGACTATCCGGTTTTCAGCCCTGTTTCATGAGGATGACCTGGTCATCGTCTGTGAGGACGATGGGGTAGGTGTCCCCGCAGTGGATAAGGAAAAAATCTTTGAACGCGGATTTGGAAAGAACACAGGGCTTGGCCTGGCCATTTCCCGGGAGATCCTTTCCCTTTCCGGTATCACCATTAATGAGAACGGCGGGCCTGGGCAGGGGGCAAGGTTTGAGATCACGGTGCCAAAAGAAATGTGGCGTATGGCAAAGAACGGTGCATCATGGCAGGTACAATCCGGCCCCTGATACATTCCGATAACTACTCCGTAAGCGTGATCCTGCCGGATATGCTTATCGACCGGCGACTCAAAGTTGTCCGCACCCCCTCATCGCAGAGTTCGAATAACCTGCCGTCGCGGCAGTCTGGTCTTGGACGTGGGGCTGAATTACTCCCATGCCCAACGGGTATACGGTACCGGGCCATGCCATCCGGATTCAACAAGTGAAATACACGGGTCCAATTTGTCGCTTCCCGGCCATCGGGCGGTAGTAAGGGCCATTCATACATGGGAACCGTCTCATCCGCCATATAACGTGCAGGCGGTTATGAAGGGAGAAACAGGAAGCAGTGGGACTTGCTGTGTCATCATTGCCGAAAGGTATGTGTTGCCAGACAGACAAATGGTGCATCATGGCAGATACGCTCCGGGTTCTTTATGTTGATGACGAACCTGACCTTCTTGACATTGGCAAGGTATTCCTTGAGCGGTCCGGGGATTTTTCTGTTACAACCATTAGTTCGGCAACTGCAGCGTTGGATCTTCTCAGCAGGAAGAGGTTCGACGCCATCATCTCCGATTACCAGATGCCCGGATTGGACGGTATTCAGTTCCTCGTTGAAGTACGGACACGCATTGGAACTGTCCCGTTCATCCTGTTCACCGGCAGGGGCAGGGAAGAGGTGGTCATCCAGGCGATCAACAGCGGTGCGGATTTCTACCTCCAGAAAGGCGGCGATCCGAGTGCACAATTTGCCGAACTGGCCCATAAGATCAAGTCAGCGGCATCCCTTAAGATGTCGATGGAAGCACTGCGGGAGAGTGAGGAGCGGTACCGGGCCATCTCGGAATATTCCCATAATGCGATTTGTATCGTTGATGGCCAGGCGAAGATCACCTGGGTTAACGAAGAAATGCTGGCCCTTGGAGGTTATTCACGTGACCAGCTTTATGGGGCAGCATCGTTTGCCGGTTTTATCGCCCAGGAGTCAATCGAATTCGTAACGACCAACTTCTACCGGGTCCTTGCGGGAGAACCCTACCAGCATCACTATACCTTTTATTTTATCCGGGCGGATGGGGAAAAACGCCTTTGTACAAAGCACATGATGGATTTTCTGGATAAACAGGGGATGCGTAACCTGATCATCAGCATGGTGGATATCACCGATCGTTATGTGATGGAGGATACGCTCCGGGAGAACGAGGAGCGGTACCGCCTGATCAATGATGCCAGCCTTGATTCCATCTATAGCTTCGACTTGTCCGGACGCTTCACCAGCGCTAACCGGTGCCTCTGTGCGTTATTAAACCGGACGGCCGACCAGATTATCGGCAGGACACATGCCGGACTGGGGTTCCCGGATACCCAGTGCCGGGAATGGGACGAACTGCGCCAAAGGGTCTTCGAAACCGGTACGACAGTAACCGCCTACACGTCTTCACCGATGTCCAATGGCACAATCCACCAGTATGAGGTGGTTTTAAATCCCCTGCACGACAGTGCCGGCACGATTAACGGTATCGCCGGTACCACCCGGGACATCACTGAACGTAAAGAAGCGGAAGATCGACTGAAAGAGAGCGAAGAGCGGTACCTGTCGCTCTTTGACCGCTCTCTTGAATGTAGTTATATCCATGATCTTGAAGGAAAATTCATCGATGCAAATCAGGCGGCCCTCGCACTTCTCGGGTACACCAGGGAAGATATACCCAACCTCTCATTCACCTCCCTGATCAGCGGGGAACAGCTCATGAAAGCCCGCGAAACAATCAGGACAATAGTTGAAACCGGAACCCATACGGACCTGGTAGAGTACAGGTTACAGGCAAAAAATGGAGAATTTGTAGATATTGAAACAAAAGGATCACTAATCCTCCATAACAAAACACCCTGTTCGATCTTTGGAATAGCGCGTGACATAACCGGACGCAAAACTGCTGCAGCATCTCTCCAGGAATCTGAAACCCTGTACCGGACCGTTTTTAACAATACCGGGGCCGCCACCGTTATTATTGGCCCGGATACTACCATCCTGCGAGCCAATGACGGCTGGATACATCTTACCGGTGTCCCACGGGAGGAACAGGAGAACAAGAAAAGCTGGACTGTCTTTTTCGATACCGATGATGTGGACCGGATGAAACACTACCATTACGCGAGGCGAAAGAGTCCAGCCGAACCCCCGGGCGTCTATGAATGCAAACTTATTGATGCCAAAAATGCGGTCCATCACTGCATCGCGCATGTAAGTATGATCCCCGGCACCAAAAACAGTGTAGCGTCAGTGGTTGATATTTCAGATCGTACCGAGAAAGAAAAACTTTTCCAGACGATTTTTGAAAATATGGGGACTGCCCTGATCATTATTGAAGAGGATACGACGATGTCGCATGTCAATGACGGGATGGAACAGATCTGGGGATACAAAAAGGAAGAGATTGAGGGGCTGATGAAATGGCCAGCTGTTGTTGTAAAAGAAGACCTGGAGAAAATGATGGAGGCACACCGTCTCCGGCGGACTGATCCTGGTTCTGTACCCGGTTCTTATGAATTCCGGCTCATCCATAAAACCGGCAGGTTGCGGGATGTCGCCCTGACAGCTGCCATGGTCCTGGGTACGAAGAAGAGCGTGATATCTCTCCGCGATGTCACGGAATTTAATAAGACAGTCCGGGCGCTCAAAGAAAGCGAAGACAAATACCGGCACCTGTTCCGGCACGCAGGTGAAGCCATTGTTGTTGCGCAGGATGAGATGTTGCGGCTGGTCAACCCACGAATGGTCGAGCTTACCGGGTACCCGGAGGAGGAACTCCAGGCCATGCCATTCTTATCATTCGTTCATCCGTCTCACCAGGCCAACCTGATGAGCGTGTACTCAGGGCTGCTGAATGGGAGTGATGAGAAAATTTCTTCCCGATACTCGTTACGGCTGATTACCCGGGATGGCAGCACAAAATGGGTTGAGATCAGTGCTGTTGCCATAGACTGGGAGGGGCGCCCCGCAACCCTGAATTTCCTTACCGATATCACCACGCGCAAAATAACGGAGGAAGCGTTACAAGAAAGTGAGGAGTTCAACCGTGAACTGGTGGAGAATATGCCGGACATGGTCATCGTGTATGGTCATGACCGGAAGGTCAGGTACATGAACCCAGCCGTAACCCGCATGCTTGGGTACTCCAACGAGGAACAGTCAGGGGCGGATATCCTGGACTACGTGGTCCCTGGGCAACGTGATGCAGTCGGGGCCCTCATCCAGCAGCGGCTCATTTCAGGAAGTACGGAGTCCATTGAAACAGACATCCAAAAAAAAGATGGGGGGTGTTGTACGGTGACCACCAAGAGTTCTACGGTCCATTACCACGGGCAACCCGCCGTTCTTCTCCTGCTGACGGATATCACTGAACAAAACATACTCGTGAAGGAGATGGAGTTTCATGAGCAGGAACTCATGCAATTCTCAACTTCGCTCACTACCGCGAATAAGAAACTTAACCTCCTTTATAGCATCACACGGCACGATATCACAAACCAGCTGGCGGTGCTGCAGGGGTACCGTGCAATGCTGGAAATGAAACAGCCGGACTCCCGGTTCGCCGAATATTTCCAGAAGATCAACGCAGCTGCCAGCCGTATATCAGCGATGATCCAGTTCACCAGGGAATACGAGGAGATTGGTATCCATGCTCCTGCCTGGCAGGAAATCCGCACTCTCGTGGACACGGCAGCAAAAGAAGCCCCGCTCGGACTAATAACGGTAAACAACGGGCTTCCTGCGGGTAATGAAATGCTGGCCGACCCGCTGGTTATCAAGGTATTTTACAACCTGATGGACAACGCCGTCCGGTACGGCGAGAAGATCACGACGATTTCGTTCTATATGAAAGCCCGTGGTGGTAATCATATCATCATATGCGAGGACGATGGTGGCGGGGTCCCTGCTGATGAGAAGGAGCAGATCTTTTTGCGGGGGTTCGGGAAGAACACCGGGCTTGGCTTAGCCCTGTCACAGGAGATCCTCTCTATCACTGGCATCTCCGTTCAAGAAACAGGGGAGCCGGGGAAAGGGGCACGGTTTGAGATGACGATACCATTCGGCATGTGGCGGACAGCCGGGGGCGGACCATAATGCCCGCCGCAATCCGTGTGCTCTATGTCGATGATGAACCCCTTCTTCTCGAGATCGCGAAGCGGTACCTCGAGAAGTCCGGAGATTTTTCTGTTACCACCATTGGTTCGGCATCTGCAGCCCTGGACATGCTTAAATTGGAACAATTCGATGCCGTCATCTCCGATTACCAGATGCCGGATATCGACGGGCTGGAATTCTTACAACAAGTCCGCCACATCTATGGGCAGGTCCCGTTTATCCTTTTCACCGGAAGGGGACGTGAGGAAGTGGTGATCCTCGCGCTCAACAACGGTGCAGATTTCTACCTCCAGAAAGGCGGTGCACCGCAACCACAGTTTGCTGAGCTGGCACATAAAATCAGGCAGGCAGTCCAGCGGCGCAAGGCGGATATTGCTCTTTTAGAGAGCGAGCGCAGGTACCGTGATATTGTCGAGACCCAGACAGAATTCATCAGCCGGTTCAAACCCGACGGGACCCATGTATTTGTCAATGAAGCCTACTGCCGGCATTTCGGGAAGCGGCGTGACGATGTGGTCGGGCACCGTTTTCTCCCGGCCATCCCACATGAAGACCTGGAACTTGTCCGTCGACACTTTGCATCGCTCACGCGGGACCATCCTGTTGCCGATCTGGAACACCGTGTAATGATGTCCGACGGAAGTATCCGCTGGCACTGGTGGAACGACCTCGCGATCTTCGATGAAGAGAGTAATGTTGTTGAATACCAGTCCCTGGGAAAGGATATCACCGACCGGAAACGGGCCGAAGAATCCCTGCTCCAGGAAAGAGGGTTCACCGATGCGGTCCTCGAGAGTGTTCCCGGCCTGTTATACCTCTATGACGGGGATGGCCGCCTCCTCCGGTGGAACAAGGGCCACGAAACCCTGACCGGCTACACTCCCGCAGAACTTGCCGGCATGCATGTACTTGACTGGTTCCGGCATAGTGATGTGCAGACGGCCATTATCCGGGACGGCATTGAAAGGACGTTCCGGGACGGGCATGCCGATGTCGAAGCAGACCTGATGGTAAAAAGCGGGAAGTTAATCCCGTACTTTTTCACGGCAACCCTGCTGGAAATCCAGGACAGAAAGTATTTTACCGGTATCGGAATTGACATGACCCCCCGGAAAGAGGCGGAGAAAGGACTGCGGGAGAGCGAGGAGAAATTCCGGGTTATGGCCGAAACCGCGCCGGTGGCAATTGTAGTCTACCAGGACACACGGATGGTATATGTCAATGACTATACCGCCCGGATGACAGGATACAGCAGAAAAGAGCTGTATGATATGGATTTCTGGGATATGTACCATCCGGATTTTCAGGAGCCGATCAAAGAAAGGGGCCTGGCCCGGCTGCGTGGAGAGGAAGTCCGCCCGGACCTCGAGATCAAATACATAACAAAGTCTGGTGAAATCCGGTGGGGCTTCTTGTCCGCAGGAGGAATCACGTACGGAGGAAAACCTGCAGGTGTGGCAACGCTGGTGGATATCACCGACCGGAAACGGACCGGGGATGAATTGCGGGCCTCCTACGAGCAGCTAGCGGCAGCTGAAGAGGAGTTGCGTGCGCAGTTTTGTGCGTTAAAGGAGGTCCAACAGCAGATTCAGCAAAGTGAACTTGATTACCGCAGTATCCTGGAAAATATGCAGGATGTCTATTACCGCAGCGATGATAGGGGTAATCTGATCCTTGCAAGTCCATCTCTTGCAACACTGCTGGGTTATGCATCAGTATCTGAACTATATGGGAAAAGAATCGCACAGGTCCTGTATTATCAGCCGGAAGTGCGGGAATTAGTCATCGCTGATATCCAGAAGGAGGGGTCTGTCAACAATTACGAAGTGACATTGAAAAAGCAGGATGGGACACCAGTCATTGTCTCGACCAGCAGTCACGAGTATTTTGATGCTGACGGGAATTATCGTGGGATTGAAGGAATTTTCAGGGATATCACCGAACGAAAAGATGCAGAAGAAACCCTGAAAAAATCGGAGAACCTGTACCGGACGATCTT
>JAPKXR010000378.1 GCA_026394715.1 Methanomicrobiales archaeon
GAGCCAGGCGCAGTGCCCGCAGGCTTTCGCTGCGCCGACCTGTCGTTACAAGGCGACACAGTTTACGGTACATGCCCGGGTTTGCCCGACCGGCTGGGTGCCCGCGGCACCCAAAGAGGTTTTGACGTAAAATAAAAACCCCCATGCCTTCAATCTCAAATCAACCATGGAGCAAAATCTGGATCATTTAAATATCGTGAAATTCGCAGTAAAAATAAAGATTAATTATTTTTAAGTTGCATCAGGTGAGCGATTGCAAAGGAAATCAGGAGATTAATTGTGTGGATTTTGAAATGATTTGTGGCGAGTTACCGCCACCTGTCTACCCGATCTTATCCCCGTAGGGACACTACCATATTGACTGGGGACAAGAATAGCAGTGTTGTTTTTGCGTTGTTGAAGAATAATTTCTCTTGCCTTGCATGAATGCATATCTGGCCCGGCCGTGCCATAACTGATATTTACCATGTCCGATCTTCAATGATCCGCTTACCACTTGCTGTATGATTTCGACGGGCGAAATTCTTACGAGAATCCGAACGGTTGCGGACAGGAGGCACCGGGGGTGTGGTCCTGCCATTTAGGCTTGGTAGGGCAGGGAGTAGGAGAAATGAATTGAAAACTTTCAAAATACTATTCTCAAATCCAGTCCATAAAGGTCGTCTGATACCATTGTCCACATATGCCCACATTATGTCCACATTGGCTACGAGATGTCGAATGAATTTATTCTTCAAATTAAATGGACATATTTATGCGAACGAATTTTTTTGGGATCGATCTTATTTTCTGTTTGTCGATATAACCGATATTGGTAACAGGATAAATTAAGGAAGCCATATGGTGATCCCAGAAGAGAATTATCGGAAAATTGTAATGGCCGCGTAATTGAATGAAATAAATAGTTTTCTTCAAAAAACCTCAATTATATATGTGATCCAAAGGAAGAATATTAAACCATAAATATAAATAAACTCGTAGGATGAATTTTATTAATAATTTCAAAATCTTTTTAGCGAATTAATTGGTATTAACTGTAGTGTGTGGAGAGGCAAGAATGGCAACGGAGAATCTTTCAGAAGAATTGGATATCCTCATAAAAAAGGCACAGTCTCAACCCGGAATCACCGAATTGATGCGGGCATATGGTCGGTACGAGGAAGTCATCGAACAGAGCCGGGTTTATGTTGAAAGGCAGGCCCATCCAGTAAAGACAACAGTTAGCAGCAATTCCATGTGATGGAATACTATGCCTACGTGGAGTGAGATTGCCCAAGAGCTTGATCAAGTATATCAGCAGATAAATCAGCCCCCATTTGATAGTGTCCGCAGGAAATATTTAGTATTACTTTCTGCCTATACGAAACGGAACTGTATTTTATATGCGGCAAATTGGACGAAACCCGGGGTCGATCCTACTGTAATCTCTATAAGCGATGAAGATATACAGGGGTTAATGGAGGTCATTCACGGCTTACAGAGTGGCCCCCTGGACCTGATAATTCACAGCCCCGGTGGATCTCCAGAGGCTGCCGCCGCAATTGTGTCTTATCTCAGATCTAAATTTGATGATATTCGGGTCATAATCCCCCATACAGCGATGTCAGCAGCCACAATGATTTCCTGTGCGTCTAACAGGATTGTTATGGCCCGACATTCATTTATCGGGCCAATTGATCCCCAGTTTATTCTTCAGACAAAATTAGGAGTTATGGCGGTTCCCGCCCAGGCCATACTCGATCAATTTGAAATGGGCCGTGAAGACTGCAAGAATCCAGATAATATGGGCGCGTGGATGCCCATTTTAGATCAATATGGTCCGGCACTTCTTATTCAGTCCCAAGATGCAATTGATCTCTCACAGAAATATGTTTCTGACTGGCTCGCCAGGTTTATGTTCCATGGAAAAAAAGACGCAAATACAATTGCAGCTGCAATCGCTGAGAAGCTCGCAGATCATACCACTTTTAAGAGCCATGGCCATCACATCGATCGGAACGAAGCACGTGCAATTGGGTTAGTGATTGAGGATCTAGAAAACGATCAGACTCTCCAAGACCTTGTGTTATCAATTTTCCATGCAACGACACATACTTTCAATGGTTCTGCAGCCGTTAAAATTATTGAGAATCAGAATGGTCGAGCCTATATTAGACTTCAAGGGGGGCCCGTCCAAGGACCGCCACAGCACCCTCCATAGGGTGTAAATGCTCAGCTGAAGGGTCACATCCGAACAACAGTAATATGACTATATTGTTGTTATAGAGAATTTTATAAATATTTAATTGCTATAAAACGGTTATAGAAAAACAAACGTTCACCATATCGGGATATTCGATACTTGAAAAAGAAGCGACAAACGCGGGCACTTCTGCGAGGGTATTCGTCCCTAAGTCCTGGGCCAGGAAAAAAGTGATTGTTATCCTCGCAGAGCCAGCGGAAGAGTAAATCCCTCTATTCTGCGCACGAATTAACGAAACGATAGCGCTACCCGGGTATACATACCCCACACCAACTAGTAAAATCCAATCTCGTTCGTTTAAATCGCCCGCATTTGACTCCGATTGGGATAGATGCTGAATAAGGCTAAATTGGGCAATTTTGGTAAGATTCTGACTACATATGGGCGTTTATTGGGTTGTAGCCTTTTCCGAAGTCCCCTAAAAGACTGCGTAAACGCAGGATTTGGAATGTGTGGATACCAGGCAGAGATGGACATCGCCACACCACGGGGTTATTTATGGTAATATCTCTGGTTAAAAATCTCATCGTCTTCGATTTGTTTTTGAATCCGGATGCATTCAGCCATTATGTTCTCCAACCCCTCAATTACTACGGGAGGGTAACATTCGTTCTGCTGCATCCACTGAATGATCTCGCCAACCTTCGCTACGACCTCGGCCAATTCCTCCCCTTGGGTTTTTTTCTTCTTAAAGGGCCACATTTTGCAGGACCTCTTGAATTATCAGCCCAGGGGTGATGACCCCATGCATCGGTCAAGTTATCCACAATGAACAAGGCTTCCCCTGGATAGCATCTGCAACAACCACCCCCAATTCTTCAAATACCTATAAATCCTCGTCTTTCCTAAATAGGTTATTACAATGGCTAAATATTCATGGCACGGCGAATCTGTCCTTCATCCAGCCACCTCGGTAAATAATTCGCTACGAACAACCGTCCCCGCATATCTCGTCAACCAGTTTAACCTGAAAAAAGGAGCCAAATTAAACTGGGCCATAGAAAACGGGGCTGTGGTTATCCAGGTGGCCAAACAAGAAAATAAAACCCTGCGATCATAATCACCGACCGGCTAGTCGCACGTTATTATCCCCGCCCAAGACTAGGTAAGATGCGTTGATGGTTGTTACCGGACATTCTACAATTTTGATATATCACCATTTAGATTCAAAACGTGGACTTTTTTATGTAACCACAAACCAGCACCCGTATCAACCCTAACGCCATTCCATCCATATGGATTGATAAAAACAACTATATCCTGGCCTCTGGTGCATACTGTTCGTGATCACCGGCCTTCTCATCAGAATTATTAAATTGATGACCGGCTTCAGTAATCCGGAAATGATCTTCATGTATTGGGCTTGCTTTGTTGCGTCGGTGGTTGCGCTGTGTTTCCTGATCGTCAATGTTGCACGGGTTATTACTGAAGAACAGTAACCATCTCCAACTATCCGGATGAATCAATCAGTTTATAAAAATACAAAACTTAGATGGAGCGTTGTGCCGGCACTCCATGGTTTGCGCCTGGGTGATTGAGACCCGGCATGACTATGGGAGTTGATAGGGCCTCCCCGCCCAGGCTCCCATATTGCATCTATTCGGGTGTCATTTTGAAATTATACCGCTACCTCATAGGTGCGGGGTTCTTTGTTTTGCCAAACGTGCCTTAATATACCCCAACCACATACAAGGAACATGGCGTAGGAACTTCGACCCTCGCTAAATTTAATCAGAATGACAGTTCAGAATTTTTCGGCGTGGGGCTGTAAACCCCAGCCGACAGAATCTCTATTGGGTACTTTATGCACGGATCCGGCTACCGCAATAGTTACGCCCGTTTCTATCGCGGTGGTCGGGTCCTAACTATTGCACAAATCTTTTCTATAGGCAGGTATATGCAGGAACGCCATTTGTCAGGATGCATATTCTATAAATGAATCTTAATATACGCCAACTACGTAATGGAATATGGCGTGGGGCTGTAAACCTCAGCCGGCAGGAACTTGCAATTCCATTATACATGGACCCGGTTGAGGTCATAGTCTGTATGGGTGGCCGGGTCCCAGATCCTGCTCTTACTTTTCTCCGCACGTACGCGTGTAGGTGCTTTCGATTATAGGTGCGTTCTATCGTCTCGGGACCCGGGCATATATGCCAACTCAAACTTTGCCGACCCCTTTTCCGGCGCACTAGGGTTTTTGGCTGGTACCGGCAGCGGTTTTGCCCCCGCCAGGCTCCTGCCGTCCGGCACCACGGGTACCGAACGTTGTGGCACTGGGGAGTTGATGGGGAAATAGCGAGGGTCATAAAACAGGATGAAAGGATAAATTAGTAGTCCAGAAGAAATACAGAGTAATTACCCGTTATGGGAGTGCAGAAGGGATATTTATCGGGATTGGGGCCGTAGGAAATTGTACAGATCCAGTGTTCTCATTCAATGGGATGTCCATGATGATACCCTGGCAGGGGATCGATATCCATGAGTTGGTAGAATGGTGAACCGGCTGTTTTTTTTCATGGTTGGTATTGGCGGTGTGAATGGCAGGAACAGGTAGCGAGCGCTGTTTATTAGGACGTAGTCCCCAGTAAATTGCTTCGATTACCCCTTTATTAACGGCGTATTTCTTTCATTTCTTTCAAGCTCTTTATGGATATCGATATACAGTGGAATAGTTCCGTTATCCTTGATCTTTCTTTTATCGATGATTGCCTCATGGAAATCAAATTTCTTATAGAACCCGACTGCTTCCGGTTTCGAATCGACGGTAATTATCCGGCACCCGATATATTTCGATAAACGTATCCATATTGCAAAAATTTTTAATAACATATTCCGGCCAATACCTTGCCGTTCAAATTCTATGTCGGTTGCGAAACGAGCAATTTTTAACGCTGAATATGTTGCATATCGAAAATTTTCCGCACCATCACTATCGGCAATCTCACCTCGTTTAATGACATCAGTAACAAGGGTAAAATACCCCACGAGACGGCCATGGTAAAAGACTAATCGAGTAACAGATATTCGGTCCAGTTGATTTTTTAAGGCATCCTGCGTTAAAAAATCTTTTAATTCAGCGTTCTTGCACCTAAAAGAAGTTAATTGATAGAGATGACCAGCATCCAATACCTTAAATTCAAGATCATGAATTGATATGCTCATTTAGAGTCGCATATTTTCTGCTAATTCAGATGCTTCCCGAATCAACCTGCGACCTTCTTCTGAATAGGTGGGATTATCAATATATTTCTGAAAACGAACCGCATCTTCTCCGTCAAGAGTCAATCCCAATTCAATTGGTTTCGCCATTGCAAATAACTCCTTTTCCAACTCACTACTTTGTGCTACTTGTTTTTATAATCGATTATAAGCCAAAATAGGTTCGCAGATTGAGTTACCAGATTTAATAGCATAGAATAATCGGGAAGTTGATTAATTCAGAATCTACGCAGTAACACTATCGGTGAAGCCCCACCCCAGCCCCGTCATCGCAAACGTTAGTAGGTATCCCCTTGTCAAACCACACTTTGCCGACCCCTTTTCCGGCGCACTTGGGTTTTTGGCTGGACCGGCGGCAGCGGTTTTGCCCCCACCGGGTTCCCACCGTCCAGCACCACGGGTACCGAACGTTGTGGCACTGGGGAGTTGATGGGGAAATAGCGAGGGACAACACCTGGCCAACGGTTGTTCCAGTTCGGGTCAGGCCAACTGTGGGCGGTTGTGCGGGACCACGAATTTAGGTAAATCCCTCTATTATGCGCCCGAATTAACGAAACGATACCAACATGAGGGTATA
>JAPKXR010000325.1 GCA_026394715.1 Methanomicrobiales archaeon
TCGGAATCCGGTGAAGCGAACCTGCTAATAAAGGATCTTATTAATTCGTCCCTGGACAGGTGGTTGCAGAGTATCATCGAACAGGGGTTCAAACCCGGCAATGAACTACAGGCGGACCAAAAATTTGAGAAACTGACAGACCTGAAGGATGGCAGGGGACTGATATTACTATGAACGAGTGCAGCTGGGCATTGGAGAATACCAGGAGCAGACTCGAAATTTTTCTACGTTCAGGAGGTGAGGAATAATGATGAACTATCAAAAATACCTCGTACTGCTTATCGCCGTCGCCCTGGTTATGGTACTATTCGCCGGGTGCGTTAATCCGGCTCCGGCGCCGGCTACCCCGGTTCCAACACCGGCCCCCGTTCTGAAATCATTGACCGTTACGGTTACTCAAACATCCCCACCCTCAGGTATACAGACACCACCACCCACAACAAAACAAACCACATACACCACCACTATGCCAGTCCGGAAAATATATCTGCCTACAGGAGAACGGCTGCCCGGGTGGCTGCGGGATGTCCTGCGACACGGTACCGCTTAAGATCCGGGTTACCCCACTATAACTCTATCTCTTTTTATCAGGGCAAGGCTGATTACAGGCACGTACCAGGACAAAGACCTGCGATCGGGGATGGTGCCGAATATTCCAATCCGCATGAAAAAAAGCACAGGAAATACAAATTACACGATTATTTTGCTCTCAACGGCGGTTTCTCTCCAGGATCTGCCAGGTCTTCCTCCCTGGTAAACCATGTTACACGCATCAGAACAGCGGAGATACATGGCCGGGCAATACCCATTGAGACATGGTAAAGAATATTGGGCCTCGTGGTCTGCGAGGATAATGATCACAACGTTTATCCCGGCCAAAAAGAAATCCAAGAAACAGGAGTGAACAGCATGTTTTGTGGTCAGTGCGGAACAAGAAATCCCGATACCAATAAGTATTGCGAAAATTGCGGAAGAGCCCTCATCCGACCGCGTCCATCTGGTGCTGCACCGGCACCAACCGTGCCCTTTCCAGTGCCGACATCCCCCCAGCCACCCCCGGGTTATTCTGCCCCACCACCGCCTCCGCCAGTTTATACACCGGCACCAGCCATCCCTTTCCCAGTGGCAACACCCCAGCAGGCTCCCCCGGGTTATTATGCTCCACCACCACCTCCGCCAGTATATGCACCGGTCCAGCAGTCCAATGAACCGGTTGTAGGCATCATCTGGAATGCACATATAAATAAAATGTTCGGGCTTTCCTCAATGACCTACACAATTGTCATTACCCCCCGGCGCATGATAATGGCACAGTTAACAGGGTCGATGCTGACGGCTGCTGGCAGGGATGCCGTTGAAACTGCAAAGGCGCAGGGGAAAGGCTTTTTAGAGACGTGGAAGGACCAGCTGGCAGCCCATTTCCAGTATAGCCAGCGATATTTTTCGATGGCTCCTGAACAGATTATCGCAGAGACCCCCGGAAACCGTGCAATCGAAAATGCACAAATCTCGGCCATTAAATTGAAGGGGGGACAGGGGATTATTAATATACCTACAAGTACTCCAGAAGGGGAGTTCAAAATGATCATTGAATCATCCCAGGGAGTATTTGAGTATATGATACCTGAAGAAAAAAGGTTTACCAGTATGCTCAAAGATGTGTACGGCGACCGGTTGCATATGCCGTTTGGATATATAGCGCCAATTAGCATCAATATAAAACCTTTTTAAATTTTTCCGATAGGAAACCGAGTCTTCGGTCCATAATGGACCATGGAATTTATTTTACCCCACGTTGGGATATTTTAAAGAAACATTAGTACCGGATACGGTTAAGTGGTCAATCCCCAATTATTCAGGAGACGAAGAAGATGCATATGATGAGATACTGTAGCGCCTGCGGAGCCGGAATGGATGGGGATGTAACGGTCTGTACATCGTGCGGCGAACGCACAAGGGGTGCGAGTCCGGCAGCACCCGACCTTGAGTGGACATTTGATATTCCCCTCCTGAACAATATCCTGCTCATTCGCGACCTTGTACTGGCCTTTGGCACAGGGCTGGTTTTTGTCGTGGTACTCGTGACAGCCGCATCCGGCGCCTGGTCCGAACCGGGCGGACTCATCGGGATAGGTCAGTTAATCGCACTGTTAGTGGGCATCCTGGTTGCCTGTTTCCTCATCACCACGTTGCTCCTGCGAAACCGCATCCGGGCGACATTCTTCATCTCACCGGACGGAGTCGGCTATACATCTGCAAACGCGAGGCAAAAAAATCTCCCCGCCGCGGTTGTGATCGCCGGGGTATTTGCAAACTCTCCGGGAGCCATGGGGACGGGAATGCTTGCCAGTGCAGAGCAGTCCGGGTCTTCTTTATGGGATGATGTGACCCGGGTCACGATACATCCTCGCCAGTACGCGATCGATCTTACGTCCCGTGCCGACTACAAACCGATACGCCTGTACTGCACGGCTGAAAACTTCAAACAGGCAGCAGACCTGGTGAAGAAATATGCAGGCCACGCGGAGATCAGGACGAGATAGGTGGAGGTGGAAATGATAGAACGAAAGGGAGGACAGAATTGAAAACGGGATGGAAACCTATGTCATGTCCCTGATAGAAATGTGAGCGGTTGAAAAGTACCCCACATTTTTTCTCTCACGGGCTTTGAGGTTTAGGAAAAACGGGTGGTACAACGTCCCCTGCAGTCCCCCCTGGGGATCCCCGCTTACTCTCTGCCGGACTTCCTGTGACCACCCAGGCAAGGTCCGGTGCAGTGCATGCCGCCCAGGGGTTTCCCGGGAATTCACCATTCACCTTGCCCCTGGATTCCAACAGGATTCGTAAATTGCCCACCCGGATCTCAGCACCATTCCTTTTTTTGAGCGGGCGAAATTTCTCATTGAACCGGGCTTTCGGGTACATAAAAATTAATAACATCAACTCCTGATAGCACATTACGATGCCCGTGATATCCAGACGCCGAATGTTACCTGTTTCGTACCTCATCTGCATGCTCTTTTTCCTGGTACTCCCGGTCCTTGCAGAGGGGACAGGGGTTATGGATATCGGAAGCAAAATCACTCTTCCGGCGGAGAACCAGGGGTACTCATCTCCTTCACTATCAGGAGATTCCATTCTCTTCTTTGCGGGTAACCGTCAATCAGACTCGCCTGATCTCTTCTGCTACAAGATTTCGACCGGGGAATTAAGCCTAGTATGCCCGGGAGGAAAGGGATTAGATTCCTGGAGCATGGCCCGCATCGGTGGCAGGTGGGCCGTGTACACAAAACGACATCGTGCTGAAAACCAAGATTCGGTTGCGGGTCAGGATATCTTTACATTTGACCGGGATTCCGGGAGAGCAGAACTGCTTGGCACCAGTTTTGGTACATCCCCTGGCGTCTCAGTCTACGACGACATCGTCGTCTGGGAGAACGGGACAACCGATCGGATCTGGCCTGGCCTCACCAACACGAAAGAGCATTTTGTGATCTATAACCTCTCGACACACACCAGGGTGGATTTCTTTCCCCGAATCCCGGACAACCCAGATAACCCGGTGGTTTATAACGACCTGCTCGTGTATGCGGGGAGCACGTACCACCCTGAAAACAGGACTACGGTGGCTGGTGCCTTTACGAGCGATATCTTCTGCTATAACATCAGTTCAGGAAAAGAGATGCAGGTCTCATTTTCAGGGACTGCATATACACCGTCCGTATCAGGCACCCTAATCGCCTGGGAAGATAACCGGAATAGGAACGGGGATATTTATCTCTACAACCTCTCAAGCTCTGAGGAACTACCCCTCTGCACAGATCCCGCTGACCAGCGCAATCCGAAGATATCAGGCGACTGGGTCGTATGGGAGGACCGGCGTCACCAGCCTGCCCAACCATCGGTGACCGCCTGCCCTTCCGGGACATACTGTCCCGTGGAAACGCCTGTTCCGCCGGTATCGGATATCTACCTCTATAACCTTACGAGCAAGAGGGAGTCCTGGATAACAGCGCCGATGGGTGAATCATCCGATTTTGGGGGAGAGGACCAGGGTCCGGATGTATCAGGTCACCGGGTCATCTGGACAAGATACGGAGGCATGTTCCTGTACCCGGCCACGAATGAAACGGTCCCCACCAGTTACACGGGGCCGCAGCCCGATCATGCTATTCCTGGGACATCACCCCCAACCACACGACCGGCGGGGGAATGGGAAACGCTCCTGACTGCATTTGCATTCTTCCTTGCCGTCATCACCTTCACTATGAACAGGAGGGGATAGATACTGGCGAGAACTGCATCCCGGGGAGGAATCTGTTGATTCGAAGCCC
>JAPKXR010000076.1 GCA_026394715.1 Methanomicrobiales archaeon
ATGATCACAACCCCCTGAGGCAGTCCGGAAAAATCTGATCGTACAATGGGTTCAGATGCAACGATCATTGGATTTTCAGGCAGCATCAGAATTCCCGCTGTTACATGGTGGGGGTCAGACATGTTCATCAGGGGATGCGTAAGGTCCAGCTGCGCCAGGACGGATGCCGGGACGGGGACCATCACCTTGTTCACAAGATCATATGCCCCTGAATAGACCACTTCACCCTTGTTATTGGTGATGACGATGAGATTCAGGTTAAGATTATCGAAGCCGGGAATCAGGAGATTTGACTGGATATACTCTGGATCATTCCCGTTTACAAAATTATATGTATCATCCCATGGTCCCCAGTCGGATACGATGGCAGACAGGGTAGAATATTCATCGTTGAGTTTTTTAACCGCCTGGTCGAGGTCTTTTTCTACATACTTCACTTCAAGAGCGCTGTAACTTGCCAACAGGATGGTAGAAAAGAAGACGCTGATAACTACGAGGACCGATATGAGCAGGATAACAAAAATCAACAGTGTTTTTTTCTGAAGTTTCATAAGGACCGTATCGTATGCTTCCTGTTCTCAGTTGATCTGATATATAGTATGTGATTTTGTAAAAATGATTGATTTCTGGGGAGAATCACATTAAGCTCGAGCTGTTGACAGACTACGTAACACCCGGAGACATGGGGAGAAGACACGGGTCGGAAACCAGGTGGAGATCCGGCGGGCAAATTCAACAGATGCTGAAGTTAATCAATTGCTCCCGGTCCGAATCGCACCTCCAAAGGGGTGGGGTGCTGTTGTCACCTGCACGTTTTTATACAAAGCGATTACAAGAACATCCCTTACGATGTTCCTCCGTCCGGCTATGCTGTTTATCGTCGCCGCAAGTCTCATGCTCCTCCTTGTGTCCCCGGTGGGAGCGGTAAGTATCCGACATATTGATGCCACGGTTGCCGTGAACGGTGATACCTTAATTGTCGCAGATTATACCCTTGACTGGGTAGAGCAGGCAATCGTATACCCTGCAGCACTCTCCATCCTTTCTGGGGCGACGAAAGAAAAAAATCCAGGTACATTCAATTTCTCCAGGCGGGGCCCGGCTGACGGTCCGGCATCTCCTGAGCGTGCGCCAGACTCAAAACACGACAATTTACAAAACACCTTCCGTTTCGCTGGCAGATGCAAGGCACGAACTTGATACGTACTGGTTTGGCCCGATGATTACGTTGGAGGGTGCATCCGGTTCCCTCACGGTTAGGTTTCCCGATGGGAAAACAGTCGGATACAATGACATCACGTCAGTCCCGTCCTTTGAACATGCGGTCCCCAGACCGTAAATGGGCTTCCCCTTTCCCCGGGGTGCGTTTGCCAGTTCATGCCTAGCGTTCCAGCAAAACCAAAACCATAACTTTTTCTGAAACTACCCTGTTTTTTCCGGTATGAATTTAAATAACCGATGTACGGCCCGGATTACCTATTAACAGTCAATTCTAAAATGGGCACCGTTCACACCACCCACACCAACTTACCCCGCTCCCGTTCGTTTAAATCGCCCGCATTTGCCCCCTTCCCCCTTTGGTACAGGATACGGCTAATAAAAGGGGTTTCACCCAGAACCTACTGATAGTAGCCCTTATTCCTGAGTCTCATTCTTTTCCACGACCGTTCAACACACAGCTGTTTCTTTCCCGGAATCCCCATTTTTGCCGGATTTTGTGCCCTGGAGTAATCCCGGGAACCGGGCCCTGAAAGTTTTCACCACTATCACTAAAAAAGTAAAAATCGTGAAGATACTTGTCGGGGAAATTTTAAAGAGCGTGATCTTCCCCGGGACAACGAGAAAAAAAAGCGTATGATAGTTGATTATTATTCTCTCACAGGATGACTTATCGGGAGGTTTTTCCCTGCAAATAGGCTGACCTGCATAAATCCCTTTTTTTTGGAGGAGGGATTGACCAGGATTTTTTTTCTGAATGTTGGCACCCGGTACATGAAATAGTGCATTAGATTTTTTTACCTTATCAAAATAATTTCCATACGGGCTTGTGGGAGATATCCTGTCAACTGGAAGAGAACGAACGACCATATTAAACGAGTAATTAATTTCTATAAAGGGGAAGTAACTGCTATGATAATGAGGCAGCTAATAGGATTACTGGTAGTTTCAGCACTTATTTTTGGATTGGGAGGGTGTGCGGCGGGGATCGCCGTTGGACCGTCTGATCCTAACCCGGATTTCGTCCTGCCCGGCTGGATACCTGCACAAAATTATGAGCATCGGGCAATTTTTGTTTTTTTCAATGCAAGCCTGGTCCCGGGAGAAAATTATATCCCCGTTTCAAACAGGAGTTTTGTAATAGATTTCTGGAAACCAATTGGCTCCGTACGAAAACAGAATATTTCCGGAGATCCAGGCATTACGCTGATCTCCTGGCCTGGCGGAACAGGTTATCTCGAAGGGGAGGCAACCATTGGTCCACTCTGTCCCGTCGAACCATGCCTTACCACCGTCGAGCAGCGTGCGTCTGCCTATGGAGCACGACCCCTGATTATTACCAATGAAGGACTGTCATCCAGGATATATACCGTGAAATTCTCACCGGAGGGTCATTACCGGATAGAGTTGCCCGTAGGGCGCTATCACGTTGCGATTGCTAATAACGGGATCGGAGACAACCTTGATGAGCCGATCAACGTGGTAATTAAACGGGGAAAAACCGTCACCCTCAATTTCTCAATTGATACGGGGATTCGTTGATCAATCCTTGGATGGATCCTTATTTTTTGGTCGTTTCAACCTACCAAATTTACCTTGGGGTATAATGTCCCAATCGCCGCTCATCTGATCACAATTAAAAATTTACGGTAATTAGGGAAATCATATTTCTTCATCCTGATATCATGTTTATCGCCCTGTTCAAGATTACGGATGATCATCGGGAACTATTTTGAATATCGTTTCTTCTTACTGTCATCACTGGATGTACATATGGGAGAGAAATTGGGATATGCGAAACCGTATGGCGTCAGTGCAGCCGCTTTGCCGCCTTTTCATAGACGTAAACGAGACATTCAGTTGATCTCGCGAGGTCATCAGGAATATCAAACGTCGGCGATGATCATGGAGTCCAACTAATCTTCCGGGAACGGTCCTGATAAGTTGGTTGGTTACACTCCTGATCCGGAACGAAAATGTTCATTTAAATTACGATAAGAGACCATGTAATGAGTAGTCAATAGTGGGAGCATGCAGTGGATAGCGAGGTAAAAATATCAATTATCGAGGGCGACCCGATCTATTCGAATATTGTGGAGGCCCGGTTGATAAAAATCGGCTATTCCGTAGTTTCTACATACTCCTCCGGACAGGAGGCATTCAAAAAAATGGCCGCAGCATTACCCCATATGCTGATAATTGCCATCAATATCCCGGGAGAAATCGATGGGATCGAGACAGCAAAAGCAATCCTTTCACGGTACAATGTCCCTTGCGTCTTCCTGACCACTTCGGCAGATGATGAGACATTAGAGCGTGTGAAAACGGTACATGGTGCCGGGTATATCCTAAAACCTTTCAGTGATAACGACCTGCGTATTGCAATCGGACTTGGTCTTGCCAGGTTCGAGTCCTTACGGCAGGTCCGGGAAGAAAATGCACACCTCAAGCTGCTGGTCGAAGAGATCCCTGCAGGAATTATTGTCACGGATTCGAAGGGATTAATCACCTATGTGAACGGGACCGCACAAGTGATGCTGAAATGGAAAGACCCCTTCCTTAATACCAATATTTTTAACGAAATCGTCAAAATAGTCGATAGCAGGGAAGGGAAACCGATTGAGGACCCATTTGTAAAAGTCATGGGGATGAAAGCAGTATGGTGGCTCCCGCAATATGCGGCACTGCTCTCTCTCGACAATACAAAAATACCGGTAGCCGGGAATATAAGCCCATTATGCAACCATGAGGGAACGATAATCGGTATGATTGCAATCCTGTTCCCGATTGCAGAAATCAATTATTTGAAATACCGTGGAAAAGCCCAGTTCTGAACGTTAGACCTGGCTTTTATATAAAGGTGATACAAAAAAAGTCTCTCATGACCTGAAAGCCAAGTGGTGCTGTTACCTGATGGCGTGGACCCCTTGTATTTTTTTGATGTTTTTTGATTTCTTTTCTCCCGGGAGGAAGGTAACCCGCGGGGCCCTTTCACCGTATTAAGGGACTGCGGTCTGGAAAACTTTCATTTTTTTATAAAAATGTCATCAGATTTCAGGATTTCACTGCAAGGTATCTGCCAATTCCCCAACTTTCGTAGCTGCGCCCGGGTGGAGCGGTACACCGTGACCAGCAAGCAGGGTTTTGAAATCACGCCCGGTGATTCGCATAATTGACTCACGCTCACGTGCATGGTCGATCGTGAAAAAAGTCGGGCCCGGCCCTACTGATTTTCCATCGAATATGAGAATATCACCTGAAAAGAACACCTTTGATCCTTCAATGAGAAGCCCGATGATCCCAGGTGTGTGACCAGGAAGAGAGACACAAAGGAAGCCATCAACCCGGTCTCCATCTTTCAAAAGAATATCAGGAATGATAGGTTTTGACCCCATAATTTTCTCACCGATATGGAGGAGCAGGCCCTTGACCCCGGATATTGCAGTGGAGAAATTTTTCCCGATAAATACCCGGCATCCCCGTGTCAATCACCATCAGGTTTTCACGGTCGACAACGTAGCAGTTGCCATTGACTCCATCAACCTTGTGTATTCCTGGCACTATCTCCATCCGGTGAATCGCTCCTTTCTGCTTCTTTTCAGAGTACCGTGGTTACTATCAACCGTCTTTGCAAAGTCTAAATAAAAGCAGAAATTCCTTTAACCCAGTGTGATCCGTATAGCAATACTGATGATACTACAACGATTACTACAATGATCAGCAGGAGAATAATAAACCATTTTTCCCGGTTGCTTGCATATTCAGGCATTTGCGATGGTACGATATATCTTTAATGACCTTTTTTGTTTGAATACTTTCAGGTTCACGATTCCATACTTTCATCGCCTGCCTGGGAGCTACCGCCGTATCCGGAATCAGAATAAATATCCCCAAATCAGGGTATGATATTAAAAAATACGGCTCTTCGCTCCGCCTGATCGGTGAGCAACTACGGGCATGTATCAACTGGGGGGTTTCATTTCCTCATTCAACGGCTGAATAAATTCCCCACATCGGCACTCATGTCCCTGGTACATGATGTATCACCCGGTTCGTTGTCCTGGATTATTACCTGATAAACGGTACAAAAATCAATCCGTCGGGCAGCACACGGCAATATTTTTCATGATAAAACCCAACACCTTTTCATGAAAAATCCCGCCCTGCGATACGTATTCCTGCTCCTTGCGGCATCCCTTGTGGCTGGCATGGTCCTGTGTGCCGGCTGTACAAGTACAAGTCCCGGACCCGGTCAGAAAACCGGGAAACTCGACAGTTTTAATGAATTTGTCACAGGGAAGATGGCCGAGTACGAAGTACCGGGTGCTGTGGTAGGCATTGTCGAGAACGACACCGTGGTGTACCTGGAAGGTTTCGGCGTCCGGGAGATCGGGAAACCGGCAAAGGTTGATCCTGATACCCGCTTTCAGATCGCCTCTGTCTCAAAGTATATCACCGCCGGGGCAATCGGCTCCCTCGTCGACGGAGGGAAACTGGAATGGGACAAGCCTGTTGTCTCGTACCTTCCGGGCTTTGCGCTGAAAGACACGTATGCCGGTGAGCACGCGACGCTGCGCGACCTGCTCGCCCACCGCACGGGATTCCGGCACTTCGATGGCGACCTGCTGGGCAGGCTCGGGTACACGAACAGCGATATGCTGGAACGGATGCGCTACTTAGAACCCGGTACCAGTTTCCGGGAGCCCTGAGACCCTGTACCTTGATGACAACCATGTCGCCGGCCATACCGGCACTGGTGGGGATGTACACATCATACCGCTCGAAGTGGCGGGTTTCCCCGCTGCCGGCCAGGTGGTCTCGACCGGCCGTGACATGACGCAGTGGCTGCGGATGATGCTGAACAATGGTTCGATTGACGGCAGGCAGATCCTCACCAAAAAGACCGTGCAGGAGATCCACGCCGCAAGCCTCGTCGCTCCACACAGCGGTCCCTTAAACGACTTAAACGGTGCAGTCGGCCTCGGTTGCGACTCATACCATTTCCTGGACGAGCGGGTAATCGAGAAGAACGGGGCGCTAGACGGCGTCCGCTCTATCGTAATCCTCATCCCCGGAAAGAAGGCTGGCCTTGTTGTCATCGCCAACAAGCAACTGACGTCCTTCCCCGAAGCGGTCCGGGACGAATTCCTCGAACGGTACATCGGGAAGAGCGGCGTTGACCTGCAGGCCCGCGAGAAGATCAACCAGGCTGGGTGGAACTCGCTCATCAAATCCGTCGAACGCCCCGCAGATGCAAAACCAGCAACGATCGCCTCGTCCGCTATCGCGGGAGAGTACAGGAACGACCTGTACGGCACGATGCTGGTGAGCGAGGCTGGGGATGCCATGAACATGACGTTCCAGCTTGGCCCGGACCGGTACCCGGGCACCCTCATGCATGTGACGAATAATACCTGGTACTTCTCGTTCCCGAACCCGGATGACCAGGTCGGTTATCTCACGTTCACGGCCAGCACGTCGGGGGCACTCACGGGATTCGATTCAAAGGAGATCGGCCTGTTTAAACGGGTCTGATCCGGCTGGCCGGGGGGCCCCAGCCCCTTTATTTATCTTTAGCCCCGGGACCGCGATTCGCCTGCGCCTGAACACCCGGTCCAAACGATGAATGATACCTGGCCAGATCAGGAGGATCCGGATATTATCAATGAAAAGAAGTCGTGGTCCGTTTTTTTTCCTGCAGCGTCCAGATCGGTCATGAGAACACGTTCAGCTATCCTAACTATTTATTCCTAATCTGCCTTGTGATCGCAACGTACTGCTCTATCACCTACGGCAGCCCTGGCAGCTGGTACGTTACTGATCCGGGCAATGGTCTCGTGATAACGTTCATCCTTACCGTGCTCGCAATGGCACTCACCGGTTTTATCTTCCCCTCGCTGGCCTAATTTGCCATCGTGCCCCCGATGGCAATCTATCTCTTGTTTACGCTCGTACACGTAATCCGTGCTATACCCGGGGGAAAAAGAATATTTTGAGAAGGAAGGCGTTTTTCCTTTCGGAATAACCTTCCAGGTGACAGGTGGGTACCAACCGGAAAGTGTTGTCCCGTATAAGGGGCAGGTATGGCTGATCCTGATAGTACATCAGGACCCATTTGAATACCGGTCTTAACACGAACGGCCCAACCCTGGGGACTCCGCAACCAGGCAGAGAATTTCGAACATGATTGTTGCCCCGGCCAGGGCGGTGATTCCCGTGGGATCGTACGGTGGGGAGACCTCCACCAGGTCTCCACCGATGATGTTGAGTCCTTTAAGACCCCTCAATGTCTGCAAAGCTTCAAAGGTGGTCATACCTCCGGCTACCGGTGTACCGGTGCCGGGGGCAAACGCCGGGTCCAGGCAGTCTATATCAAAAGAGATATACACCGGCCCGTTTCCCATCAGAGTCCTGATCTCGCGGACCACGTTCTTCCATCCCAGTTCATAGAATTCTTCAATATGCACAACCCGCATGTTGTTATCGTAGGAAAACTGCCACAAGAATTCACTGGATCCCCGGATCCCGATCTGGATGCTGCGCTTTGGGTCTACCAGCCCTGACTCTACCGCATTGCGCATAGGGGACCCATGCGCGAGGCCGCTTCCATGAATCGGCGGGGCAGTATCGCAATGGGAATCAAAATGTACAAGACCTGCTTTTTCCTTACCTGCAATGGATTTGAGGATGGGAAATGTTATGGAGTGGTCCCCTCCCGCGGTAACAGGGATGATTCCTGCGGAGGATAAATTCCGGTAGAATACCTCGATATCCTGCAGGGCATCTTCAAGGTGATAGACCGTACGGAATGGCACATCTCCTACATCTGCTATCCTGTTTGCAGCGCAGGGTGTCATGCGCGAGTGATGGTTATAGGCACCCACGGTCCTTGACTGGTTGCGGATCTCCCGTGGGCCCATGCGGGCCCCGCCCCGGTTTGTCACTCCCAGGTCGAAAGGCACTCCCACGAGAGCGATATCCAGATCACGGATATTTTCCTGGCATGGTACACCAAAGAACGTAGGTATTCCCCAATACGGGTTCTGCACCATCTGGTTGCTGAAGGTTTTGAGATTTTTTGCCATCTTTTCCAAATCTTCATCCATCATCCTGCCTCCGGTTCAATGGTTTGGGCAAAAACGCTTTGCATGAATAAATTTTTTATCTGCCACATAAGTATACGGAGTAGCACCGGTATATTAAACCAGTCGTAGGCGGCCGTTGGTATTTTTGTAGTGTATTCTGTTGTTCGGCCCATTGAAAGATCACGCAAGTTTATTACCCGGTAAATCAACGATCAAAACGTTCCATCATGTCAGTGAAACATTCTGTCCTCATCATCATTATCGGCATCGCCTTAATCCTTGCAGCAGGATGCACCCAGCCTGCAGTTCTGCCGCAACAGCCACCCGAAACACCGGTTGTGAACGTTACCAATCCGGTCGCACCCATCCCGGTCACCAGCACGGACGGTGTCAACATTGCCTACGAACTTGAACTCAACACCGCGGGGAATTTACCACTCGTACTGGATAAGATCGAGGTCATCGATCCGGCCACCAGAAAAACCATCTACACACCGAATGTAGAAGTGTTACAGAAGACCTTCCAGCCGGCAACCAATCCCCCGCCAACAGCCGAAGAGATGATGAAAGGCACCCTTAAAATGGGCATCCCGCGGATCTCCATCTGGTTTGTGGTCAGCCCTGATGCCGTGCCGGGCAAACTCATCCACCGGCTCACGCTGAACCGGACTGCCAGCGGGCTTCCACCGTTGAGTGTCACTGGCGGCGAGGTGACGGTGAGAAAAGACTTAAAGCCGGTGGTCATCGGTTCACCGATGCGAGGTGCGGGATGGGTGGCCATGGAGACCACCGGACCAACAACCCATCATTTCCTGATGCCCGTAACCATGAACGGATTGACAACGGTTGACCAGCGGTATGCACAGGACTGGTTCTACATTGACCCGGTCACCGGGCAGGTTGCCGAGGGGGGCGTGAACCTCACCAAAAATTACCTGGGGTACGGTAAGGAGCTGTTAGCGGTTGCTAACGGGACGGTCGTCGATATCCGCGATGATTTGCCTGATAATGGGATCTATAAAGTACCACCCTTCAGTTTTGCGACCGGCCCCGGTAACAACGTGGTTATCGATATCGGGAATAACAAGTATGCCTGCTATGTACATACGATCCCGGGATCAATCCGGGTGAAGAAGGGCGACACGGTGAAAGAAGGCCAGGTAATCGCCCTTCTGGGCAATAGTGGCCAGTCCGATATCCCGCACCTCCACTTCGAGGTGGTGACGGGCAAACCAGTCATCATGGGCGGTGAAGGGTATCCCTTTGTGTTCCGTTCATTTGACCTGATCGCCAGGTTCAACCAGACACTGTTAGATAAAAGGACCTCCTCACCGGATTACAACAGCGAGAAATACTGGTCGGAATTTGGCGATTTTATCTCATTCTTCTCCCAACAGGTGCCCCAGCAGAATAAGTTGACAGAGAACTGGGCAATTGTCCGGTTTCCGTGAAACCCCCTTTTTTTGTGATCCGGTACCCTGGCCTGAACAGGATGATTGGATGCGGGCCCGGACTTGACACGGACAATCAACGGAAAAGCTGGCTGTCCCGGGATCCGGAACGTGTCTTTGAGTGTCCTTGGGCAGTTAAGGGGAAGCGGGCGGGGTTGTTACATACTCCGGGAACCTGTTACCCGCAGACAGGCACGGCCGAGTGTTATTGCCAGGACTGTTGAGTGCAGTCTTCATTGAGCGGACAGTTTTTATTATCACAATACAAAAATGCCAGTATACGATCCGATGATCCAACAACAGGAGACTGAAATACCATTTCCCCAAAGTACACACCGATCCTTATCATTGCAGGTCTGTTCTGCATGATCCTTTTCGCAGGCTGTGCGATGTCCCCGAATATCCAGCCACCTGCAGCCCGGACTGTGAACACCCCGCCAGTCAGCATGTCAGAAAAAGACGTTGCCAGTCTAATTCCGCAATTCGATGCGTATACCAGGGAGATTTTTGGTAAAAGCAAGGTCCCGGGGATGGCGGTAGCGGTGATAAAAAACGACTCAGTCATCTACCTCCGCAGTTTCGGAGTTAAAAACATCACGACCATGGAGCCGATCGGTCCTGACACACGGTTCCAGCTCGCGTCCATCTCGAAGACGTTCACGTCGGCATCGATTGCTTCCATGGTTGGCAGGGGAGAACTCTCGTGGGATGACCAGGTTGTCACCCTGGACCACGGGTTCCAGCTTTCCGACCAATGGGTAAGTGACCATGTCACCATTCGCGACCTCCTCATGCACCGGACGGGTCTTCCCGCCTATGCCGGAGATGAACTCCAGGACATCGGGTACAACCGCCAGGAGGTCATCAGCAAACTCCGCCTCGTACCACTCCTCGGAGATTACCGTTCATCCTATGCGTATTCAAACATCGGCATAACCTCGGCAGCAGAAGCAGCCGCAAAGAAAGTTGGGATGTCGTGGGAGGACCTTGTTGCCGACCGGGTACTGGTCCCTGCAGGGATGAAGAACACGAGTGCACGGTTCACTGACTTTGCGAACGCCGCTGACCGCGTGGATACCTACTCCATGATGAACGGGACACCGGTGGCGGGGCCGCTCTTAAACGATGACGTGAACAGTCCCGCAGGTGGCGTGAGCTCTACGATCAATGATATGGCACGGTACGCCCGGCTCCAGCTGAACGAGGGGAGTATTGATGGGAAGCAGGTCATTGATGCCGCGGCCCTCAAAGAGACCCACCGGCCCCAGAATATCATGAGGACTACCAACACCAGTATTATGGCCTATGACCTCGGGTGGGAGTCTGTTGCAGAGAAAGGGAGGATACGGGTTGAACACGGCGGCGACCTGACCAGCGGGGTTTCCACGTACATCACGTTATATCCTGAAGAGAAGATGGCAGTTGTTGTCCTGACGAATGGATTTCCGGGCGGGCATATTCTCAAAAAAGCGGTGATCAGCGGATGGGATGACCTGTACTTTACCGGGGCGGTCCAGAAGGACTGGTATAGCGAGATTGAGACGGGTGTTCTCGCTGCGATGAAACCCGGTGCTTCGGCCGCCGGCCCCCTCGAACCGCTCCCGCCTGCACCGGCTGGCGCACAACCTCCACGGCCCCCGGCAGCCTACATGGGTTCATACTCCCAGGACTATTACGGCACACTGCGGGTTGAACCGGACTCCGGCGGACTCCGGCTGTATGCCGGCCACCTCACGGAGCCGTATTTCCTTGTACCATATGACGGGGATACGTTCCGAGAGACGGGGACCGGGACCGCGGTGAAATTCACCACAGAAAACAACGGGACGGTTACGGGAGTCCATGCTGTCATGTTAGACCACCCGTGGATTAAGGCTGACTTTGTGAGGGTCCCTCCTGATTATTAGAATAACGATTGAGAAGACGCGAAAGACAGGTCTGATCGGAGCGGCGGGTGAATATGAAATTTCATGACAGATGGACAGGTGATACATTCACGATCAGGTAGTAATGGGAGGTATAAAAATGACAGAGGAAGAAACCATATCATACAAAAAGGGGCGGAAGAATATTTCAGTTCTGAAAAAGTCAGTCTCTATCATAATGACCGTATTGATACCAATGATCCTTATAGCCGTGGTCGTAATGCCGGTAAGTGCAGCCTATGCTGCCGGATTTAGCGGCACACCAACTTCCGGTCCTGCCCCCCTCACGGTTCAGTTCACCGATTTGTCATCCGGCGCTCCAACCGCATGGTTATGGGATTTTGGGGACAGGGCAACAGATACAATACAAAACCCTTCTCACACCTATTCGGTCCCTGGAGTTTATTCTGTCAGGTTAACGGTAACAGGTGGCGGATTTTCTGATAGTTTCGTTCAGATTGGGTATATATCGGCTGATATTCCAACGCCAACACCAACCGGTACCGCACCAGTAATAACCCAAACCACGCCAATACCAATCAAAGCAGGATTTCGCGGATCTCCTACAACAGGCACAGCACCCCTTACTGTCACGTTTAGCGATACTTCCACAGGGTCTCCAACATCATGGTTATGGGACTTTGGGGATGGTAGTTCGAGTAAACTGGAGGACCCACCACAACACAATTACTCAGTTCCCGGCACGTACACCGTCTCATTGACGGTAACTGGCACGAGTGGGACCAATGTTAAGAAACTCACGGATTATATTTCGGTGACGGACCTGTCGACCACGGTTACGACCCGGACGCCAGCACCCGTACAAACTTCTGCTCCAAGTCCTGCGATTTCGCTACAACCTACGGTAACAGGAACTCCCGCAGCACACAATGACCAGATCGGGATGTCACTTCTCTATGCCATGATAATTGTGATCATTGTTGTTATCGTGGAAATAACCGCAATAATTACCTATCACAGAAATAGAGACCGGGAAAGGGAACAGAATGAATAAATGCATTTTTTAAAAAACAACCCGCAACAATACCGGACTTTATCGGCGGGGTTTTCTGATATTACCCTCCTTTTAATGGATCATCGAAAAATTTGGTGGTTGTTCTGATGTTCAGGTCTTTTGCCGGCTGAGGCGTGTGATGTATGCTTTATTATCAGACCCATCTTCTAGATAATTGAACTCCAATGAGTCAGGACCCGTTAACCTGCCGATACTAAAGCCCGCTACCCCATCACTCTCGTAGATCTCCCCGTTCATGGTGATGATCCCAGATAAATTCTCGTAATACATCTTGCCATCCCCTCGTAAATACTCTTTTCTTCCGGAAAAGGCCTGCCCCTTCTGTTCCGAGATATTGAAGAATGTTGGGTGAGAGAAAAATCCTTCAACCGTGGTATGCCCCGTTGAGTTCCCCGACCACTTACCGATCAGGTCAGGGATGGATTTCATCGTCGACGGTGTTGCCACTGGTGTTGATTGTCCTGGTGTCGACAGGTTGGTCGAGGTACATCCTGCACAGAGTATGATACCTACGAGAAGAATAGCAATAGCAATCCATTTCATGGTGAAGGATGTCTTGGTCCATCATATTAGTAAATATATCGGTATGTTCTGAAGCATGAAGATAACAAATCATCGAGTAATTCTACACCCATGTCACCACAATAACAGATTTTGCAGGGTAGTGTCGTATAAATTCTGTAAAATCCGGAGCATTTTGAAGAAAATTCGATTAAAGAGAGGTCCAGAATTTTTGCAAAGGGAGTCAGTGACAAAGAGAAAAATTATCGCGAAACCTTCCCCTGCAATTCGATTCGTCCGATAAATTTCTCCAGCCACCGCCAAAGATTGCCGGACTACCCAAACATTCGGGCAGGTATCCAGGCGGTACTGATCGTTCTGACGTAGTCCCCAGATGTAATCAAATTGCAGTACCCACTCACCTTCAAGTACTTGAATAGCGAATAAGTACATACTACAAATAATTATTCCTGTTAATATTCTTAATATTGCAGAATAAAGGCATAATATTAAAATAATAGTAGTATACAATATATATTACATGGCAATTCGTCGTGTCAAGAAGGGGAACAGTTACTACCTCAATGAGTACAAGAGTTATCGTGAAGATGGGAAAGTAAAATCCAAGTTTATCCGGTACCTTGGAGTCGAAGGCGACGAGTTCAAAGTTCCAAAACCCA
>JAPKXR010000009.1 GCA_026394715.1 Methanomicrobiales archaeon
TACCACCGGCAACGGAGCTGGTCGCGTGGGGGGAGGTGTGGGAAGCGTCGTAGCCGGAACGGTCGGTGTCGTTCTGGGTGCCGGCTTCTCACTCCCGGCTACTGCCGGCTCCAGGTATATCCCGTCAGCATGGATCTGTGCATTGAGACTCGTGAGATTGCTATACTGGTGGACGTACACCGATATTGGCAGTTCCAGATTTTTCCCATCCGACATCGCCAGCATCCGGACATACATCGCGTCGGACATACGAATCAACGCGACCCGCGTATCCGGTGCAAGATTTTTTTCGTAATGCCAGGTCGGGGAAGAAGTGGAATTGGCAAAATTTTCGGAAAAGTCGAGGTATAAAATGGGAAGGGCAAGAATACCCGGTTGTTCTTTCGCGGTGAACCGTTCGAGCGTCTGCCCGGAGATGACGATGTTGATCATTTCAGCATCGGTGAGGGGAGTCGCCGGTTTTGAATCCTTAAAATATTCCGGCGGGATGTAATGCTCGGGCACGCCCGGATACTTCCATGTCTCGGACGGTGTATAGTTGTACTCCGCGTCCACAATCGGAATTACCACAATCGCAGCCAGCAGTAAAAAGAAAATTATAATCCGGTTTCTCGTCACGATTACCAACTTCTCTGTTTGATCTCTTTCTCGAGAGTAATGATTAAGCTGACGACAAGGATTGCGGTGAACAAAATGAACAGCGGTACCACGCGTTCAGTGTGTGAAGTATCCACGACCGGATACGAAGTCGTCGTTCCGGCAATCACAAATCCCCCGTCGCTCGTTGGCTGGATGGAGCGTGCACTTTCCCGGCGCTTCACCCTGAATACTCCTTGAACGCAAACAAGACCAGGTCGTCTGCGTTGAGTTCGGCGAGAATCTTTTCCCGGTCCGCTTTCTTCGGCATCGCTGTATAATCATACTGGATGTAGACTTCTTTCATCGGTCTTAAAGGAACACCGGCAGCAATGAGCCGTTTTGCATTCGCTTCCTTCGGGTAGCCTATGGCAACCGGAATGATAATCAAACCATTTTTCCGTTTAACGTGCTGCACATATTCCCACATCGGTGCAACCTGTTCACGGATCTCAACACTCCCATCCTGTTCGAGTATCGAGAACGTCCGGTTGTAGTCCGCTTCCGGTACATCGAGATAATAATCTGCACCCATCGCACCAGAGGAGAGGATCTGGAGCGTGTAGTTACCGGGAATCAAATGGCTTTTCGTGATCTGTTCAATCTCTGCTTTGTCAAGCGATGCATCGACAAGGATCGCGCTGAACCAGTCTGCCTGTTCGTGCCATACCTGTGTTGCCTTCTCCAGTGTCGGACGGACCGCAGGTTGCGGGTAGAGGGGGTTATACAATTTCCCCTCCTGCTGGTATCGGGGCTCTGATTTGAAGAGATACGTCCCGAGCGCGACAATCTCCGTATCGGTCAGCGGTCTGACGGTGGGGATATTCCGGGATTTCGCAAACGCGATGAAATCCTGATTTTTTTTATCTTCTTTTTCCCACAGAGCGACGTTTTCTGCATATTCTCCCTGTGTCATCAGGGAAAATATTGACGGGTAGGTATCCGTCACGGTGTTCCCGGTAACTTTTTCAACGGAAGCAGACAGGGTGTAGGTATCCACAAGAATCCGGTTCATCTCGTGAGTCGCCGGATTTTCAACATCTAAAATAATCGAAACATTGTGGCAGCAGGATACACCTACAGAATAAACCGGTCGTATCGAGAGCACGGCATATCCGGGGAATTCCTGCACCGCACGATCACACGCCTCCCGCGTTGCATTCGTTAAATGGTATTCTCCCGCTGAAGTTTCAAGCCCGAACCGGTGGGAAAAAAGTCCCTTGTTTGCAGTAACGATGATCTGGCCGATTGCTGTCCCGTTGCGTTCGACATCGAACGCATAATAGAGTTTCCTGCCAGGGAAATCCTGTATGATTACGGGGTCTTTACTGCTGATGATCGCATTCCGGTATGAGAGTCCGCGATAGATCGCCGGATCGTTTACCTGCCGGCGCCAGAGATCGGCGAGTACACGGTCCCGGGCAGTGTCAACAGGAACAATGTTTTTACGAATGATTTCGCCATTTACCGGAAGATCATTTTGTTTTTTCTGTGCATCGTCCGGTGTCGCTGTGGGCTCCGGTGATTGTGCAGCGGAATAGTTCCGGATGATACTTGCATTCCGTTCCGACAGCGGAAGCCGGACATCGATTCCCTGCACAAGGACATATTCCACGATCCGGCTGGCGTTTGAGTCCTGCAATTCCCACTTGGCAATCCGGGATTCGCGTTCGGCCTGCGGGATGGAATCCAGATACGACCACGCATATCCGTGACCTTTATAGTTTTCAGAAGGCTGATCGGGAACAATTTCGTGCGTATGATCGTCGACCACGATCTTCTCGTCCAAGTCCGAAGTCGTGTTGTGGATTGTAAACATCACACCGGACTGCGGCTCGTTATAGATGACCGGTTTCCGGGAGAGAACCGGATAGTCCGGGTACCGGGATTTTATAACCGGTTCTGCATCGGTTATCCGGATAGAATAATTCCGGGCAGGCGCTCCCTCATAGATCCGGAATACGGGAAATCCCAGGATTTTGTTTGCGGCAGTCCAGAAATATCCGGGAATTCCCTGTGAATTCCTGAGGTAAAACTCGTAGTACAACGGCTCGCCATTCACATCGTAGATGATCGAAGGTTTGGGATCAAGTGCCGATGTGGTCCAGTTTGTATTGGTCGCATATGGGCCGTCGAGTGCAAAACTCCAGAACGTTGAGAGTGTCTGGTTATACGCGGTTTCGATGGGGACGGTGTTGGGATTTGTGCTGCTCGGGACGGGAGAATTTTCTTTTTGGATTTGAACAACGAGCGAGTTATTGCTTGTAACGGTCTGGTTAGCCGAACTTTCAATGCACCCTGAACCAGCGATACATGCCAGCAGCAGAACGAACAGAACAGCCCCAATACGGTCAGTTTTCATCATTTCAGTCTCCTTGTGATAATAAACGCCCCGCAAATGATTGATCCTATGACAATTCCTGATGGCAGTGATGCGACGGTCGGTGTTCGTGGTGGTGTGCCCGGCACCGCAAGAATGCGGCAGAACCGGCGCGGATTGTCGTCAAGAAAGAAAAAACTACTGCCGACACGTTCACCTGCCGGGGAAAAAATGTCAATGGAATACGTGTTTGATCTTAAACCCGTTGTATTCAGGTAAAATGACCAGCGGTTTACGCCGTGGCTACCCGGTTCAACCCGGGTTTTTCCCACAATGCCTAGGGTCACGTTGTTTGGCTGCGCTGGAACTCCCTCCTTTAGGGGAAATAATCCCGGCACAACGGAAATGGTCAATTCCTGTCCCTCAATGAATGTCGTGTTGCCGACAAGAGGGAATGTCTCTCCGTCATAATGGTACGGAACCGGATCGACTGTCACCGGAAGTTGCCGGATTGCCGTGGCATCCTCTTGTGAGAGGAGGTAAAAACGGTCAGTGAAATGCGGAACTACGTTTTCCGATACTGGTGTGACTTTAACGAGATACTTGTCCGGGACCCAACCACTCGTATTGACCTGATATTCCCACCGACCGATGCCGTCAGGGTCAGCAGTCCTCCTCACCGTGCCGGTCTGCCCAAAAATATTTTTTGGGAGTGATTTGAGTGACATGAAATCTTCCGTCATGACCTCGATGAGGATCTCCTGATTGGCAGGAAGTTTTGTCGTTCCCGTGATCAGGAACTGTTCACCAAGATTATGCAAGCTGATGGGATCGATTGTGATCGATGGCGGGGGGGTCATGGAGATATCCAGCGGTTCACACAGTTGAGGTGGTATGGTGGTGGGACCCGCCTGAAGCATGTACGCCTCAACAGTCGGGGATTGCGTTGTTGGAGTTCTCGTTGACAATAGTGGAGTTGCACCGGCAGGTACAGAGAGTGAAAAAATGCCTGCGAGAATTATCCCGCAGAGAACATACTGGTGATGGCGTTTCATTGTTTCTCCTCCATCGGATCAAAAGTAAAGAGTATCTCCCCATTATACTCAACAACGGTCTGGTCACCCACATGCCGCACCATCGCGTTGTTGGGAACCTGAATGGTTCTTCCAACCGGTTTTTGCACATCCGGATCCACCATGAAATCCACTAAAAGCCGGTTATACCGGATCGACAGCGCGGGGAAAACACCCCCCTGAATAGTTGAAGTGCTTCTCTTGACCGACATACCAACTCCCAGGATCTCGCCCCCGGAATCCACCATCCTTCGTGCGGACGTATCACGCAGGGCTATTTCGGCGATCGTTTCCGGGTTTTTGATTTCATCCGGTGCAAAGTTGAGCAGTGCGGGTGCCGTAAGCGACTGAGCAACGCGAACCAGATCCTCTTGTGTGAGAACCCCGGTCAGCTGGTATGACCGGTTCTCTTCATGCCAGTCGATCTGGTTCTTTCCAGCCGTGGACTGGAAGGTTCCTGTCCGGTTGCTGATCAGAACCGGGACGCTCCCGGCATTGAGGGACCTTTGCGCCCTTCTGCTCCCGGTCAGTGCCTGGGTGAAAACGAGTTCATCAGTCCCGTCGGAATAGACAAACGAATCCCGCCCGTCGCTGTCCCGGTAATGCAGGCAGTACCTGAACATATACCCGGGAGGGAGGGCTGATGGCATCCTGAAATCCGGGCCGAACCGTTCCTTTGCCTGGCGCATAGAGCTCGCGTTCAAGGGAGCAACCAGATCTGCGATGCTGGGCGAGATTTCTGTTCCGGCGGGTGGTTCAAAATCAAACAATCCCTCTGAAAGCGGGGGATTGATGCTGATATTCCGGAGATCTACCGTAAGTACCGTTTCGTTGTATTCTCCGATCATCTCCATCCGGGTCATCATCAGGGAATCTTCATCGATCCAGACCCTGATCCTGCTGAAAATCGTTGGGTAGTACTGAGTGGGGATATCATCAATCGCTGCTTCGATGATGACCGCATTGCTGCCGTTGCGGGTTTCTGTCCCGTTCCTGACGGCAGGGAATTTTTCCAAGATCCGTGCTGCGATGGCGGGGTAATCCTTCGATGCAAAGAAGGTATTTTTTGGATCTTCAATAAGGTCTGGTCGTGCCGTTCCTGTATCCGGATGGTATTGCCACACAAACGTTCCGTTTGCAACAACAATCGTGCCGTTGCCGTGGATCTGAGACCGGATATATTCTGCTCGGAACTTGTCAGGACGCTGTGCAAAAAAACGATACTCATCGTCCTCATAGCTGGTCTCCCCAACGGTGTGAATCGTTGCAGAGTAGCCGGAGAGATTGTTGTTGTGCCGGATAAATTCCGCAGCGATCTCAGTGGCAGGCATCTCATGCAGGGGTTTTGTGGTATCTTCACCGGCAGAAAAGGAGGATGAGATATTTTGAACGGTTCCTGAATCAGGGACACCTGTCTGGACGCAACCGCCGATAATGAGAATTGCAAGAACTGCCGTAATCAGCCAGAAGAGTTTACGCATGTGCAGCCGCACCTCCTGAAGGACACGGTATCTGATCATATTTGCACCGGTCTGCCCAGACCGCATCCAGGTCCGGGAAATAGCGGAACATGGATTCCGGGTGATTTAGGCGGACTTCATTTGAATCCGGATTATTCACGGCAAACATGGTTTTGGGAACCTGGTACAGTGCAACGCGTTCGTGGGCGCCGGTGTTGCGGTACACGAGAAATGCCGGATACTTCTGGTCTGGAACAAACATTTCGTGAAAGCCGCCGGCAGTCATCCGGATATCGATGATACCCGGCGTGGTGCTGTTGTTATTGCGGCGGATCCAGGATTCCGGCATGATAAGGGAGGTCAGTTCATCGGTTGTCAGCGGTTTTGCGATCTGGATCCCTTTCTGGGGAAGGGTCTTCATGAGCTGATCGTC
>JAPKXR010000265.1 GCA_026394715.1 Methanomicrobiales archaeon
TTAATCGGTATACACGGTAAGTCAGCCAGAAGGCGACAGACCCGTGCTATCCCGTTATCCATCACAAGCCAGTTGGAATAGCAGCTAATTCATCAGGTCTTATGGAACCGGATTAGCTTGGCCGAAACCGATTGTGCTCCCCGATTTCGATTACTTACGGGCGGGAGTCCGGCATCAGGATTCATCTGCCCGGGCAAAGGCTGCATTAAAAAATCAACGGGGCGAAACGCGACAGCCTATATAGTAGTACATCATTTTCTTTTCCTATCATGAATAACAACGGACCGCTTGTACTACGCATGGTGATGATTGTCCTGATCCTGGGAACGGCACTGATTATCCCGGTAACTGCAGAAAATCCACCCCCGTGGTGGCCCTCGGATGTCCCGTACATCACCGAGGAACCAACCCCCACCCCGATGGGGGGGATGGCATATCGGGAGACCGGGACCGGAGGAATGGCTTACCGTGAGGTGTACACTCCACCCACAACTTCGGCTGAAGGAATGGCTTACCGTGAGGTGTACACTCCACCCACAACTTCGGCTGAAGGGATGGCATACCGGGAAGTATATACTCAACCCACAACCCCCGCCAATGGATACATCCGGGTAAGTTCCACCCCGTCCGGCGCAACGGCCATCGTTGATGAATATCAGCGGCTGTCCACCCCGGATATCTTTACCGTCCCGGCCGACCGGTACCACACGGTGCAGGTCCAGCTCTATGGGTACCAGCCATATTCCCAGTCGGTGTTAGTAAGATCCGGGCAGACCGCGACCGTTTCTGCCAGCCTCGTGAAGAATGCACCGGTGATGGGCGGGTTGGCCGTCTCGTCAATCCCTTCGGGGGCCGATATTTATATTGACGGAAATTACCGTGGTGAAACTGCCTCCACGATTGGCGGACTGTCTCCGGGCACTCACACGTTGTCAATCCGCAAAGCAGGGTATCATGACGCGTCAAGCACGATCAGCATCACACCCGGATCCGTGACGTCCCGTTCTCTCACGCTCCAGAAATACCAGCCAAAACCAGCGGTCGGTTCCATAGAAGTCATATCAGATCCACCAGGTGCCCTGATCTACCTGGATGGTAACTTCCAGGGGACTACCCATACCGGAAACCCCTTCGATATTACCGGTGTAGCCCCCGGAACTCACACCGTCAGGCTGGAACTGGCAGATTACCAACCGGTGAGTAAGACCGTCACCGTACCGGATGGCGGCATCTCCCCGGTAGTAGTGATCATGACGAAAAATATACCTCCCGTGATCCCTGACACGACGGGCGAGGTCTATATCAGTTCATCCCCTGCCGGGGCGGATGTCTACCTCGACAACGCATACAAGGGAATAACACCCCTTTCACTCTCGGATGTCCCGGCCGGCAGCCATGCTGTCCTCCTCCAGATGTCCGGCTATACCGACTGGAAGGGTACCACCCTGGTCACCGCAGGCCAGAGTGTCACGCTTTCCGGAACACTCACTGAGGTGCCAATCCCAACAACAACGGCGACGAAGGCGGGAACCATGGAGATGGGAGTCGTAACCGGGGTCGTATCCCTGGCCGCTGCCCTCGGAATTGCCAGGTGGAGAAAGGAATAGGTATTCTTTTTTTTCCGGCGAAGGCGCTGTGAATTGTCGCTGGCCCACCAGGCAGGTCATGCTCCCGCAAGCCAGCAGTACCAGGTTGCAGGAAGATACCGAACAAAAATGATTCAATCCGTTAACGTTTATTGACCTGTTACTGCAATCGGGTGCCCTGTTTGTAATTGAATTGTAAAACCGATATAATCTCAGAAGGTATGTTGGATATCTGAGCATCTGTTGAAATTGAACGTAACGTGCCCGCACGGTAAACACCAGATTCTGATTCACTAAGAATTGCTGCAGACAAATCAACAAAATGATGAATGAAATCCCTGTAACGTATTCAAACGGTTAGTTAATTTCAAATTTTAACGAAAGGCGGTTCTAAATTTAAAGCCAGAAAATACATTTACCAGAGGTAATTCTTTCCCATTACTGCCTACCTTTTCACCCATCATCATCAAGATCCGCCGTAAAACCAGGGTATGTCGGGAAGGGTTATCGTTTTCTTTTTATTGGTCCTCTTTTTCTAATCGAAATCAAAACAGATAACATGGACTATCGTAAATAACCTGCCATGAAATACCATACACCATTCTTTTTATTAGTCGTCCTTTTAATTCTCATCCTGGCTGCCGGCTGTACCGGGACCTCCCCGTATTCATCGCCTTCTCCCGCCGGTCCGTCCACTACCGGCACGGGTACCGGCGACATCATTGTAGATACCAACGTAATGGATACAATCCTTGCCTCCTCGTACCTCCAGATGTCAAACCTCGATTTGAATTTCATTGATTTCACTATCACGAATCCCACGGACATCCCCCGGAGGGTCACCGTGGAATCTGAGATTCCGGGCTATACCGAGAAGGCGATCAACACAGTCGATGTCCCGGCTCACGAAACGATAACGGGTGGGCAGACTCCAACACTCCGCCGCAGCGCAATCCCATCAGAGATGACATCCGTAATGCTCCACTACAAGGTCGCCCTTGCAGACGGGACACTCATCGATGAGCAGACCATACCCGTCAAGATCTACGCGAAGGACACGATGGTCTGGTCGGTCTTCGATGGCTTTGAATGGAATAACATGGCCCCGTTAATCGCCGGGTGGGTGACTCCGCATGCAGCAGAGATCGACCCGCTCGTGCGGAAGGCTGCCGATTACCATCCCGCAAAGTCGATGGACGGGTACCAGTGCGGGAGTAATTGCACTGATGAGCAATGGGAAGAAGATACGAATGCCCAGGTGAAGGCGATCTTTACGGCGCTCAAGAACGATTACCAGATCACCTATATCAACTCGCCCCTTGCCTACGGAAAGAAGAACGAAACCCCCCAGCGTGTCCGGCTGCCAAAAGATTCCCTGGCATCAAGATCTGCCAACTGTATCGATGGAGCAGTCCTGTATGCATCAGCCCTTGAATCCCTTGAAATTAATCCCCATATCATCATTATGCCCAACCACGCGTTTGTCTGCTATGATACGAAACCTGGTCCCTCGGGCTACTCAAGCTGCCTCGAGACCACGATGACCGGCACGTCGACGTTCGAAGAAGCAACCGATACCGGGAACCAGGAATACCAGGCTGAGACCACGAATGGGGATTTCAAGTCGGGCAATTCACTGGATCTTTCCATTGTCGATCTGAGGAAGGAAGGCATCCTCCCGATGGAGTGAACGGGTGACCGGGACAAAAACTGCGGGACTTTTGCAGGATTTCCCACCGGTCCTTATTTTTTCACAGGACAGGGATCTGCTCATATCTCCAGAAAAAAGGCCTGGCTGGCTTTTTTGGGTCCCCACACCAGGTTGGAACTCAACGGTTCCCCGGGTATACAACCGGCACATTTATGCACGGACAAAGGATAGGGCACAGGATGTACAGCCATCTTTTGCCTGGTTTCCTAAAAAACGCATAATGTCACATTTTTTTATGTTTTTCCCCTGGTAGAAATGTTTTTCCCGGATTTTCAAACGGGTCAGGAAAGACCAGGGGTCCAATGGTCCGTCCCGGCCAGCCATGAAATCAATTCAGTGAGCATTAATTACTCATAAGTCAACGGGAACGTGAACTATTAAACAGGGAGAATATTTTCATGAAACTCAGCACCGTCTGTATCCTGGCAGGTCTTGCCTGCATTCTTGTGCTCGCTGCCGGCTGCACGAGTACGCCAGGTACCAAACCCGAAGTAACCACCACTGGTACGACCACCGCGGTGACCGCAGCGCCCACCACTGCTGCCCCTGCAGTGTCCGTGACAGGGGCCGGGAATTCCACGACCACCAATGACACGATCAATGGGACCACCCAGGGCAACCCGCCAATCTCGCGGGTTAATGCCGCGCGACCACCCATACGGCGACCACCAACCACTCAAGCCAGCATCAGTGAGGCCCCCTACAAAAACGAGGGGATGTAACCCCGTTCTGGAAAGGCCCTCGCTTTTTTAGGATCATGCTTCCGTACTCCCGTACCGGGACCTTAAACAGCTGCTGCCATATCCACAACACCGGGCTTGCCCCTGGTGTGAACGGTGAAGAGAATTGCCAAACCCTCCTTAATACCTCGTGCATTTCAACTTCTCACCACACGCTCCTTCAGTTCATCGGTTGCAGCAGCATCCATCGTAATTGTAATATCGACAATATCGAGATCGTTAATTCGCGCCAGGAAAAACACCGGCAAATTGAATGTAATCTGGGCATCCCCACGTAACAGGAGAACGGCCAATTCTCCTTCAATTCTATCCACGGGGGTTGTAATTTTCATCATTATCCCTCACATGCGAATACCATCTTTGTCACTATCCAACCGATGAATGTCACCCTTGCCTAACGATTTTACAGTAATCATCGCAGGCCTGGGCAGCATCATGACCAGAAAAATCCTTACAATCGTACCTGTTGTAAGAGCAGTCGCAGACCGCTCCAGCTGAACTCTCCGACCTCACCGTCTGCTGCATAGTAATGTTTTCACGGCACCCGACACCGACTTGCTCGTTGCCTGTCCTGTTTTAAAATCATACGTTGTGCCGTCGGTTGTTACCATTACATCACCATTCAGACCGGTGCGATACACCGTGGACCCAACCTGGGCCAGGCGACCACGTGTCGCTGCTTTGGGTGGCCATTAGGAATCTGCGGCCCCCACTTCGATAACGCGGGTCTTTCGCGATGCTTTCTTTTGGAAGGCTGAGCTGGAAGAGAGGGCGCTGCCGTGGTGCACGGTCTTGAGGATATCGGCCTGGAGATTCGTTCCGCTATTGGCCATACGATTTTCGGCTTCGGCATTGGCATCACCCATGAACAGGAATGAAACGGTTCGCTTGGTCATCTTCAGGACGAGGAAGTTCTGATTGGTGTCGTCGGAAAACATGGAGGTTGGATTGAGGAACAATTTGGGCCAGCGATCGGTTCAACCACGGCGAGGACGTGCGGTGGACGTTGTTCGCGACGACCTTTGATGTTTGCGGGAACCGGATCAAATGATCGCACGGCACCCTTTTTTTGTCGTGCGGTACCTGCCAACACACCCCGGGGCCTCGAACCCACCAGGTAAGTGCACCCCGGGGCGTCACCCTCACTGGCTGCAATCATTTTTTTGCGTATAACAAGATTCATCGTAACGCACCAGCAATACAGCTGCGATGAAGGCACTTCCCATTGCAGTAATCCTTTTAATCCTGGCAGTATCTGTGTCGCTGGCGGGGTGTACCAAGGCAGCAACAGGTCCGAAAACCACTGATATGGAATTGGTTGCAGGACAACTCGCTACGTCCATCGACGCGGCCCTTGGCGATCTCAAGGCAGGGGTCCGGAACAACTCCCTGGCCCTCTCCACGACGGGCCTTTCAGGCCGGAAAGCTGAGGTGGTCCTGGCCGATAACCTCCTGCACCACCCGTGGGCGGTCTCTTCCCTGGTCATCTCACGGGATGGGATTGTCATGACCGCAGTGCCCGGAAACTACGCAGGGGTAGTCGGAACGAACCTGAGCTGGCAGCCGCAGGTACAAACGGCAAACGCATGGCGGGTGCCGGTTGTCAGCGGGGTCTTCCGGATGGCAGAAGGGTTCACCGGGATCTCGCAGAGTTACCCCGTTTTTTCGACATCGGGAGAATATCTCGGCTATACCGATATCACGTATACACCAGATGCCTTTCTCAGCAGGCATATCGATAAGGCGACCAACGGGACTGCCTATGATGCCTGGGTGGTGCAAACGGACGGGACCATAATCTACGACAAGCACAAAGAGGAGATTGGTACAAATCTCTTATCAGACCCCGCTTATGCAGATCCCGCCCTGCAGGAGATATTTACCCGGATCATGAAGGAGCCGTCCGGTTCCGGAACATACACCTTCCATGACGACAACTGGATCGGAAATATTACGAAGACCGCGGCCTGGAGCACTGCAGGGATCGACGGGGCCAGGTGGCGGGTGGTAGTCACCAGCGCCGAAGGTGCTGGCGAAACGAAAACACCAGGGGTGCTGGCGACCATGGGAGAAACACCCGAAGCCCGGCAGGCAAATCTCACCCGTTTTGTTTCGGGGGCTGCCGCGTATGCAAAGGAACACGGCCGGGAGGCGGCACTCCAGGAGTTTAACAACCCGAATGGCACGTTCACCAAAGGGGACCTCTACATATTCGCGTACGAGATGAACGGGACAACTCTCGCGCTACCCTACCAGCAGGGCCTGCTCGGCCTGGACCGGACCGGGATCTCCGATTCCAACGGGGTTAAATTTATGGACAGGATAAAGGAACTCGCCCGTGATGGCGGTGGCTCCCTCTACTACATCTACCCGAACCCAATCGATAATTACCGGGAGGAGTTCAAATTCACCTATGTCATGCCGGTTGACAAGGAATGGTTCATCGGGGCGGGTATGTACCTGCCCGAACTGTCTGCCGGGTTTAATACAACGGATCGGGACGAACTCGTAGGACGGGTGAAGCAGGCCCGCGGCTACGCACAGGTGCAGGGTGCAAACACGGCAATAGCAGACTTCAACGACCGTAAGGGAGTTTTTGCCAACGGGAGCCGGTATATCTTTGCCTATGGCTATAACGGGACGACGCTCGCAATGCCGTTCCAACCTGACGTGATCGGTTCGAACCGGCTGAATTTTTCTGATCCCTACGGGGTAAAAATAACCGCGTGGGAGATCTCCACCGCAAAGAACGGCGGGGGGTTTGTGTACGTGGATTATTTCAACCCGGATACCGGGACGGTCGGGCTGAAACTCTGCTATGTTGCACCGGTGGACGATGAATGGCTCGTTGGGTCGGGTATCTATACCGAACGGCGGTGAGTGGTAGCAGTACTCACTTACCAGGCAAGATGAATTTTCACATTCCGACCAATTTTTTTTTGTTTTTGCCTGGGACGCCAATGTCCCCTGGATTGATATGGATCCGTAACAGCGTTGTTGGTGCCCTTCTGGGGAATGAAGGGAGCCGGGAGGTTTCGCCACCTCCCAACAGAAAATAAAAGTCGTCGTGCTCTTTGCAACACATCATTTTCATTGTAGTCAGGCTACTCCGCCAATTTATGCTCGTTTTCGGCGGGAAATTCCAATTTTCTCAACCATTGATCGCCCTACCAGGCCGAAAAGGCGGGGCCGCACCACCGGTGCCTCCTGTCCGCGACCGTTTTGGCTTCGTGAAAGAATTTCACTGCGGCGAAATTATAGAGCGGATGAATAATTGTCAGGTTTGACGATACGATAGAGATTATAATTTTTTACGGCAGTTGATTTTAGTTTAAAAAATTCATTCCCATCACTCATTATTTCGGAATCGCCCTCACTTTTAATATCTCTTCATTCCAGATTATATCCTAGATGAAAGTCCCGCTCACCGAACTTACCAGCCGCCTGGAACGTTTCCGGGATCGGATGGACCGGGTGCAACCCGGTTGGGAGCTTGCAGCCATCAGCGGCAAGGTCCCCCTTTACTACTTCACAGGAACCATGCAGGACGGTCTCCTCTTCATACCGCAGGATGGCGATGCGGTCTTCTGGGTACGGAAGAGTTACGAGCGGGCCATGGATGAGTCACTTTTTCCAAATATCAGGAAAATGCAGAGTTACCGGGAAATCGCGGCGGGGACAGACCACCTGCCATCAACGGTATATCTCGAGACCGACCTTGTCTCCCTCTCCCAGCTCCAGCGGATGCAGAAGTACCTGCCTTTCACCGGTGTGAGATCCGTGGATAAAGAGGTCTCTGCGATCCGGGCGGTGAAGAGCCAGTACGAGCTCTCGCTTATGAAGCACGCCGGGAAGATCCACCGCCACGTGCTCGAGGACTGTGTGCCCGGCATGCTTTCAGAAGGGATTGACGAGATCACCTTTTACTGCGACCTGTACTCGCTGATGATGAGAGAAGGACACCAGGGGATTATCCGGTTCGGCGGGTTTAACGAGATGGTACTTGGTGAGATCGGATTTGGAACCAGTACCATCTGCCCAGTCTGCGTGGACACACCTGGTGGTGTTGACGGCATGCACCCATCTGTCCCGCAGATGGGAAACCCTGAACGGAAACTCAGGGGTGGAGATCTTGTCGTTGTGGATATTGGATGCGGGTACAAGGGATACCAGACCGATAAAACATTATCGTACATGTTCAGAAAGCCCATACCGGACCATGCAATCGACATGCACCTGCGGTGCGTGGAGATCCAGGATACCATGGCGTCTCAACTGAAACCAGGCGCGATCCCTTCACAGATTTACCGGGATATCATGGCTGACCTTGAACCGGAGTTCCTGACCAACTTCATGGGGTTCGGCAACCATAAGGTAAAGTTTCTCGGTCACGGAATCGGCCTCTGGATAGATGAAACTCCGGTCATTGCTGAGGGATTTGACGAGCCACTTGAAGAGGGAATGGTCCTTGCGCTTGAACCTAAGAACGGGATCCCGGATGTCGGCCTTGTGGGTATTGAAAACACGTTTATTGTTACCCCCCGGGGCGGAATGTCGATCACCGGGAAAAGCAAAGGGCTTGTTGAATTGTTTTGACGGCTCAGGCAGCCGGTCATTGTCACGGGCAACCGGGTCTGATGACACCATTGCCTTCACGGTAAGCAAAATCGCCCGCTTTCCGATTACCGATCGCAGGCTACTCGTGGAGGCCGGAGCCCGACTGAGGCCGTGTCACCTGCTACGGCCCGCCCTCCCAAGCCTAAAGGGCGGGGCCACACCAACGGTACCTCCTGTCCGCGACGGATCGGCTTCTCGAAAGAATTTCGCTGCAGCAAAATCATGGATCTGAGGGCAGGAGGACCCTCATTCATCTGGCACAATGAGATCGGCCAGGCCGCTATCAGGACTCCCAGGTCTTATCTCTGATCTACCAATCTGGTCCAGCCTGGCCTGACGGGAAATAATTCTGCGGCCCGGCCCATTCTTTTTCTGCTGTTTCTTTTCCTGGCTGTTCCGGATTACGTTTGCCCAGTTTGCGTAGAGGTAGACCCTGCCTGATGCCCTGATAAGAGGTCGCATAAATCGATCGAGGCTCCGGGAGTATACCACCACCGTGCCTTCGTTATGGGCAAACGTCTTCAACCGGTTGATGACATGCGGGATCAACGTGGTATCTTCTGCGTAGAGCGAAGGGTCGTGCTCGATAATGAGGTAGGTGGCATCACATTCATCGATAATCGTGGCCATCTGGTCGGAGGTGAACGCTCTTCGTACAGAGAACTCAAACGTAGTCCTGTGCAGGCCCGGCAGTACAGCAGAGTAATTGCTGCAGACATAGAGAAATGGGTAACGCCGCATCGTTGCGCTACAACTGTTCAGTCCCTCTGCGAGGATACGGGAGGGGCCATTGATTGCGGTTATTGTCCGTTCCGGGATGCAGATATCCCCTGGCCATTCAAGGTCCATGATAGGTACTATTGGGTTACTGGTACAGGTTGATAAGGGTACAGGCATGTGCGGGGTGAAAGTGAGTGAAACGGTTGGCAGGTAGCCCCTGGCATTCTATCCGCTCCCCCGGTGCCTCATTTCAAATCGTTCGTTCCGGTCCCCCTCCCACTCAATTCGTGCCGTTGTTTTTCGGAACGGTCCCGGAGTGACGCTGACGGCCAGGACTTCGTGGCGTTGTCTCTCGTCATCGCCTGCTCCTCTCCGCGGGTACCCGGGGGAGATAACACGGTTGCCCGTTGAGGTCGGCAAAAAGCTGGGAAAGGGCCATTCCGGGGTGGAAATGGCAGTTTTTGAGAGACAGGTAAACGGGATACGAGGTAAATAACGGCCGGTTAGAGGCGGAATTAGAACAAATTCGCAATAAACAGCCTTATTCGGGATGAATCCAAAACGGGGGCAAATGCGGGCGATTTAAACGGGCAGGAGCGGGAAATGTCCGGTCCGGTAGGGTAAGACTACCTGCTTGAAAGAACGTTTCGTTAATTCTGGCGTATATTTGGTTGTTTTATCCGATTTCAAGGCGCATCGGCACATGTTTTTTGTTTTACGAACGCCTGACCTGCCAGGTCGAATTGTTAAATATCCGGCTTGCAGATAAGATGGATATAATTAAACCTCTTTCCGCACATACAGAACCCCCAACTATGGACGGCAAACAGATCGCAGGTGAATGCTCAACACTCATGTCAAAGGAGACCAGGGGCGAGCTCGGGCAGGCCATTGCGGCTATCGCCCTGATGTACTCGCCCCGCGACCTGCAGGAGATGCGGTGGAATTTCTCTGATACAATCCAAAACTTCAACCCGGATTACCGGGAAAAACTGGAGGAGACGATCACCGCCCACCTTCACGGGACCTACCAGGCCATCAGGCGAATGCACGAACTTAAAAATTTCGTCCAAATGAGGGAAGCCCTTGCAGTGAATGCGGGTGATTACTGGAAGATGGTTGCGGCACAGTGCTCTTTTGGAGGGGATGAAACGGTCATCCGGTTGAGGTTCCTGAAATTCCTGATCGCAGGCTTCTGCATGTTCGTGCAGCGGCTCCCAGGCCACCCGGTCGGGATGCCGTTCCCCGGCGGGGACACGGTCGGGGTCATTGACGGGGTATACTACTGCCCGGTCCGGGAGAAGGCAAATGATGTCGATGCGGCCCTCTGTCCGTTCTGCCCGGCCCTGCAGACCCCGGAGATCGGGTACCTCAAACCACCGCTGAACGCAAGTCAGCACCGTAAGCAGGAGTTTATTCATAACTGCTACGATCACCATAATTTCAATGGGTGACACATTCCGCTTGTTTCTGGCAGTTGAATAAACCTAAATCCCCTGCCTGGCCGGTCAGAGCAGCCTGGTCTCTTCGGTGGGTTTCGGGACCTTGACCACCAGTACCCGGAAAACGGCCTTGCTCTCATTCAGCCACCGGTGTGGGATCCGTGCAGGACTCTCCACCAGCATATCTTTGCCAACGGTATTTTGTTCATCACCGATCTCAACAATTCCTGTGCCTTCAAGCACATAGAAGAAGACATCAACCGGAGTTGAATGCTTTTTCAGCGATTCCCCAGGCTCTAGTGTAATAACTACGGCTATTGCATGGGGGGAATCGTATATCTTTCGTGCGTCTGCATGGTGGGGGTTCGGACCCGATACAACGTTTGCGACTTGTGTAATTTTCATGGGTTACTTCACCTTCTCAATAGGAATGTACGGGATTAATGTAAGTAATTCCGATTTCAACGCGTCGATACCAATTCGTTCCATGAACCGTGCGGTCCGTTCATGCTTCTTTGCATGGCTCCGGTAATACTCCGAAAGACGCTGTGCACAATCCACCGCTTCACTGGCAGTAAGGTCCCATGCAACAAGATCGCCAAACCGAGGTCGTGTACCACCATTACCACCAAAAAAGATCATCCAGCCTCTTGATGTCCCGATGATACCAATGTCCCGGGTATGACTCTCACTGCAACAGCGGGGACAACCGGAAACCCCGATCTTGATCTTTGCCGGGAAGGACTGGTCTTTGAACTGATTGTCAATAGTCCTGGCAAGTCCAATCGAGTCCTGTTTCCCGTATCTGCACATATCGGTGCCGATACAGGCATGGACAAACTTGACACACGGAGAGGTCTCTGGTTTTGCGAGCGGTCCAAGGTCAGCAAAGACCCGTGGCACATCTTCGGGCTGAATCCCGGCAAGTAGCACCCTCAGGCCCGATGTAATCTTCAGGACGGGCACATGGTACTTTCGCCCGACTTTAGCAATGGTTTCGAGCTGTTCGGGCGTAATAATACCCGCAGGTATCCGGGTGGTGACCGCATAGGTCTTCCCGTCCCGCTGAAGAAT
>JAPKXR010000043.1 GCA_026394715.1 Methanomicrobiales archaeon
ACCTTGCCCACCTGCGACGGTGGTGGAGTATTATCCATCACCTTTGAGTGATCATCGTGACAGGTCTTTCCCCGTAGGCATCTGCCTGTGCGTGGAACATCGTTGCGTACCGGCCGTTTTGTGCCATAAGGTCCGTATGACTCCCCTGTTCAATAATCTGCCCGTCTTCAAGGACATAGATACGGTCTGCCATCAGCACCGTCGAAAAACGGTGGCTGATCAATACCGCTGATCGGCCCCGGATAATCTCCCGGAACTTCGTAAATATTTCCTTTTCCGCCATCGCATCCAGGGAACTTGCAGGCTCATCGAGGATGACGATCTCCGCGTCCCGGAAAAACGCCCGGGCAAGGGCAATTTTCTGCCATTGCCCGGTGCTCAACTCGTGGCCCCCGGAAAAACTCCGGCCGAGTATTGTTTCGTAACCTCCGGGGAGGGCACTGATGACGGCATCGGCACCAGCTCTCTGTGCCGCTCCTGCCACTGCCTGGCCATCAACCGGCTGGTCGACATCGGCCAGCCAGATATTTTCCCGTGCGGTAAGATGGTAACGGACATAATCCTGGAACAGCACCGTGATATGCCGGTACCAGGTGCCGGGGTCTACTTCAGACAGGTCTGTCCCATCCACGAGAATGGAACCGGAGTCCGGGACATATAACCGGCAGAGCAGCTTGATGAGTGTGCTCTTTCCCGCACCGTTTGACCCGACGAATGCGATCACCTCTCCGGGGTGCAGGACAAAACTGACATTGCGTAGTGAAGGTCTTTCCTCGCCCGGGTAGGTAAAGGTGACATTATCAACCCGCACTTCATCCTGGAATGTTTCGGGCAGGGGGACCGGTTCTTCCGGAACCGGCACCTGCGGTTTGAGGTCGAGAAATAAAAAGAGATGTTTTAAGAAGAGCTGGTCCTCGTAGAGACTGTTCGTACTGCCAAAAATGGACTGGATATACCCGATGCACATCTGGAACCCCATAAAGTACATCACCATATCGCCTAGCGTCAGTTTCCCATCAATCGCCATGAACGCAATAACGGCAAATGACCCGAACACGGCGACCGCGACAAAAACCTGGGCGACAATATCCCAGAACGCCTTTGAGCGTGAAAGAGCGAGCCGGGCATGCCAGAGGTCTTCCTGCTGGGAACGGTACCGTTGCCGGAACAGGGGTCCAAGCCCGAAGAGCCGGACTTCCTTGGCAAAAAAGGCATCCGAGATCATCCAGTGATAATACCGGGTCTTCCGTTCCGCTTCGGTCTGGTCGTTCCGGAGAGCATAGAGCCTCCTCGAGTACCAGACCTTAAAGATCACGGCCGGGATAGCTGCACAGAAAAGTACAAGGCCTGCGATTGGCGAAAATGCGATAACGAGTGCCCCGACTGCCACGAGCGAGATCCCGCTCTGGGCGATCTGGACGATGTCGTTGACCACTTTGGCCGGGCGGGTCGGCCCCTCCATCTGGGCCCGGTGGAGGTCGTTAAAATAAGCGGGATTTTCATAATATGCCAGGTCGAGCTGGATCGAGTGTGCCTGGATCTGGTCGGTGACCACGTCGGTCATGACGAGGGACTGGGCTTCGGTTGCATAGGCCGATATTGACCTGCACATCACGGTGATGATGGAAATGGCGGCTGCAGCCACCAGCAGGGGGACGAGCTGGCTGATGATTTCAGCCTTATCGGGGGTAAGAATACCCATGGTAACCGTGTCTACCAGCAGTTTCATGATATACAGGCCGGCGAGGGGCAGGAGCCCGAGGATGAGGATCAGGATAATGGTGACGGCAGTCCAGCCGGGGGTATGCGTGAAGACGAGCTGTATTGCCCGCCAGATCTCAGATTTCATAACGACGAGGCCACGGATTACTGCAGAAATGGTTGGAGGGTCGTTCATGGTCTTGTCATCCGGGTGCTGGTACCGAAGATTTTTTGCAAAAGTTGTGATTTTATAGTAATTCTTTATGCAGTTTATCTGGTTGTGTTATTCCCAAAAACCCATGTGTTTACCAAGAGGGTTGCAAGGGGTACCATAACCATTGCCCATGAGTCCGTAATCAGGTGTCCTAAAATACTAGGTCCAGGGAAATTCTCGTGGATCAATGGTAGTCTGAATGCTATATTAATTCCTTTCTGTTTCCAGGCTTCCGGTTCATTTCCCGTTTGATTTTTCGTATCGGTGATGTGATCTGTTTCCGGTCACCTGGAACAGCTGGTCGTTCACCGGGTCATCGGGGTTGACTATGGCGGGATCAGGACACAGGGGGATAACAACCCGGCTCCCGATCCACTCCTCAAG
>JAPKXR010000307.1 GCA_026394715.1 Methanomicrobiales archaeon
CCGGATAATCCCAAGCATTACAGTCTTACCCTGAAGGTTGATAATATGGGAATTTATTTCGACCGGCACAATGACCCCGTCGCTCCTCCGGTGCCCGGTTTCAAAGATGGCGTTCCCTTTGGTTGCATAGAGATGGAGGATCTCCGGGAGTGGCGGGTTGTGATAGTCCGTCGCAAAGTCGAGAGGGGAGTGCTTGAGAATCTCCTCGCGAGACATCATCAGCATACGGCAGGCAACATCATTGACATCGATGAATTTACCCGGGATATAGTCCGATCCGATCTCATGGATCTGGATCGCGTCGCTGGCGCTGTGGAAGATGGTGCGGAACCTCTCCTCGCTCTCCTGGAACTGGCACGTCCGCTCATCTACGCGCCGCTCAAGGTTGCGGTTTAGTGTCCGGATCTCTTCTTCTGCCTGCTTGCGTTCGGTGATGTCCCGGATAAATCCATCGGTGCCGGTAACATTCCCATTACTATCGACTGTAAATTGAACATTTATTGACGCCCAGAAACTGGTGCCGTCATTTCTCACCCCTTCGCAGATAAAATCCTGAACTTCGCCCTGTTTCTTCAGGATACTGAAAATCTTCTGCCGTTCGTCAGGGCGACCGTACAGGGACTCAGCAGGGAGCCCGATCAGGTCATTCACCGAATCATAATGGAAGAGACGGGCTGCCGAGGGGCTTGCCATGATAATATGCCCTTTTGCATCTGCCCGGACATATGCGTCCTGCATATTATCGAGAATAGTGTGGTACCGCGCCTCGCTCTCCCGCAGTGCCGCTTCTGCTTTTTTCCGGTCGGTGATGTCCCGTGCTATCACCTGTATTCCGGAAATCCTGTTTTCCGTTATGATGGGGGTGGCAGTACTCTCCGTGATAGCATACTCGCCGCTTTTTTTTCTGAGATGTGTAATAATAATCCCGCCAACACGTTCTCCGGAAATAATTTTATTAATGTCTTCCCGCACGATGGAGATATCCTCAGGATTCATGAAGTCTTCCGGCATTTTCCCCACGATCTCCCCGGGAATATATCCCAGAATTCTCTCAACAGATGGGGAGACATAGGTGGCTCTTCCTCGTTCATCAATAAGCAGTATCAAATCCGAACTTCGTTCAGAAACACCCCTGAACCGCTCCTCGCTCTCCCGGAGCGCTTCCTCAGCCCGCTTATGCTCGGTGATGTCCTCCATCATCGGTAGGAGAAAAAGGGGTTTGCCATTTTTATCCTTCAAAAGCCGCACCGAGAGGTGCACCCATGCGATGCTGCCATCCTTCCGGATGTACCGCTTGTCGTGGCCAAACTCCTCAATCTCACCGGCAATCACCTTCCGCGTCTGTTCAACATCGGTGGATACGTCATCCGGGTGGGTAATCTCCATGAACGTAAAGCCGGTCAGTTCCTCAGCAGAATATCGGAGGATGCGGCATAATGCCTCATTCACGCGGACGTACCGGAAGTCCAGCGATACGATTGCGGCTCCAACGGGTGCCTGGTCGAACATGCACCGGAACCGCTTCTCGCTCTCCAAAAGCGCTTCATTGAAGTGGCGAATTGATCCATCCTTGTGGATGAGACGGTAATCCACCGCAAATATCCCGCCTTCCGTGATTGCATTTTCGACAGCCGCAACAACCCTCTCGCGATCATCAGTATGGATCAGCGGTTCTATCGAACATATGGTGCCCTGTTTCAGTTCTGGTTCCGTATAGCCGGTCAGGGCGACGATCTGTTTGTTGAAGAATTGCATCCTGCCATTTTCCTTCAGGTAGACGCGGTACACAATCTCGGGGAGGTTTGCTGCCAGAGTCCGGTACTTCTCCTCGCTCTCCACGAGCGCTTCCTCCGCCTGCTTCTTTGTGGTAATATTAGTGAGAATGCAGGCATTCCCCTGGGAGCCGTCCGTGAGTACGAGGGGTATGTTTTTTACCTGAAAAATGTCGAAATGGCCGCCGTGGTCAAACAGGAGTTCTCCTGTTTTAGTTTTTGTAAATTCAGATGGAGAGATGGGCGAGCCGTCGGTTGCAAGGAACTGGCAGTTGCTGCCATCCCCAAGTAGTTTACCGATCATCTGTTCAACTGAGCAGTCAAAGAATCTGGCAGTCCGTTCCTCAATCTTTGTGACCTTTCCGCTATCATCAGTGAGGATCACATGGTCTTCGGTATGCGAAATGATGCTTTCGAGCGGAACCCGGCTGGTGAGGGT
>JAPKXR010000358.1 GCA_026394715.1 Methanomicrobiales archaeon
ATGATACAGCAAGAAATCCGGCACACCAGTACCAGAACGCAGGGACCTACAATGTAACGCTCACGGCCTCGAACGCGTTCGGGTCTTCGTCCATGGCCAAGCCGCGCTATATCAGTGTTACAACCCCCGGGCTTCATGCGGACTTCAGCGGTCAGCCCACAGGGGGAACAGCCCCCCTGCAGGTCCAGTTCACAGACACCACCACGGGTAACCCGATGTCCTGGAATTGGAGCTTTGGCGACGGGACGGTAAACGATACCACACAAAATCCCTCGCACCAGTACCAGAACGCAGGGACCTACGATGTAACGCTGACGGCCTCGAACGGATCCATGTCTTCGTCCATGACCAAGCTACGCTATATCAGTGTTATATCACCCGGTCTCCGCGCAGATTTCGTTGGAGATCCAACCAGCGGATATTATCCCCTTATAATCCAGTTTTCTGATACCTCTACTGGCCCACATGATACATGGAACTGGGATTTCGGAAACGGCGGGTCTTCGGCAGAACAAAACCCGGTTCATACCTATTTGGCGATAAAGTCATACAATGTCTCACTTACAGTATCCAATGCGACCTCCAGTGATACCCTTACCAGAAGTTCGTATATTACGGTAATTTCACGAGGTGGGAGCGGGGGTGGAGGTGGTGGCGGCGGCTATTTCTTTAACCCGCCAATTAATGCCACATCCACCCCAACGCCAACCCGGACCCCGGTTCCCCCAGGTGGGCTCCCGCTTGGATTAAATAACCGTACTACCCAGCCCGTGGTCATCATTTCACCCGATGGATTTACCACCCTCTCATTGGGTACCGGTGTGGCGATAAGCGGTGCTGATGGCAGGATCGTCACAGTCCTCACCCTGGAACAGGTGACGGATGGCCTCCTGCCACAATTATCTCCAGGGTACACAACCGTACCGGGGTTTGCCTACGCAATTCTCCCAAAGGATGCAGTCATTGACCCTGGCGTCAACCTGAAAATAATGCTCTCTGGCGACAACGGGGCATCTCTCGTAGGAAAAGACCTTGTTATTGTAAGGTATGATGCAGGGTCCGGGTCCTGGGTGCCTTTTAACACCCAGATTGATGCGGTGGCAAAAACCGTGAGTGCGGACATCACAAAAGGTGGTATATATGCCCTCGTCATCAGGGGACCGATGACCACCGTGGACACTACCACGCCCGGTACTACAACCATACCGGTAGTGCATATCACACCGTCACCACCTGCCAGTACAACAATTCCATGGACAATCATCACCATTGCCCTGGTGGGAGTAGTAATTGTGGCAGGAGTCGTTGCATTTTACGTCATAAGAGTCAGAAAAGGGAAACCTCCTGACACGTGAGATGGTGCATATCGAGGATGGAAATTAAGTGCACCTGGTCTCTCCAATCCACCACCTTCTCTTACTCAATGAAGGAGTTCTGATCCCGCCGATGATCTAAACCATTAGTCCTGATAGGCCGGAAATTGCGGATTTATTAAATGACCATGAAAACCGTTACAAGATCGGTTTTGGCCGTACCGTCACCCAGAGGTGCAGGTCACGGTAACTCGCGTTGATCCGGTCCATCCCCGTAACCGAAATGGCAGGGACCGTTTCATTGAAGAGCAGAAATTCTACCCTGTTATACCCGGTCGATGGTGCAGTGAGGGTATAGGGTATAACCTCTGTACTGTTATGGGGCAAAGAGACGGTGAAATGATCTAGCCTGTCCATGCGTGCTATCGTTGAGCTATTGGTCGTCTCGTTGAAGTTAACCTGTGCCAGGTACGTCTCAACCGTGTACGTCACATTCCGGTACTCGTGGTTCCCTATCCCGATATCCATCGGGGACGCGAGTCCGGTGAACAGGCGGTCAGGATAGTCTGCCGCCATCTTCTTCTCGCCAAGGATATAGAATTCCGTGAACTTTTCCCCTTCTTTCGGCACCGCAATGACATAGATAGTGGTCCCGACTGCTGCAATAATGGCAAAAAGCAGCACCACGGAAAGGATCCTGTCCAGCCGGGAACCCGTCTCTGGAAAAAACTCTCCCCTGGCGGTGCTCACCATTGAACTGAACGGTACCAAAAACCGTTCATCCGCTGGGAGGGCCGCCCTCCGGAATAGCGCGATAACCAGCATCGAGACCGTGAAAATCACAAGGGAGATGACAATCGGGTCAAGGCGGATCCCCCACGGGGTATAATTCAGCCCGAGTCCTATCAGGGGGACTACGGCAATCGAGAGCCCGAACGACAACGCGGTACGCTCGATACCATCGAGGTCTGATCTGTTGGGGAAGAGGGCTGCGATAAGACAATATCCCGGAATAAAGAGGACAACCGGTAGTGCGAATACCACCCGGAGCGGACTAGAGTTGATAACCGGCAGGTAAATTCCTGCAATCGCGAGCACCAGCCATGCGAGAATGATTTTTAAGTCAGTGGGGAACGGTTCACTATGCAGTGCTGTAATAATGACATCAAAAAAGTCCTTCTTTGGCGCCGGTACGTCCATTACCATGTACTGTGCTGCGTTATCCCATAATAGATGAGGATGGTAGCCACGATACCGCCTGTGGAATAATCAGGGTGTCCCATCCATCGGCGCTCCCATTCGCCAGGTGGTAAGAGGACCACAAAGGATGCCGTCGTAATTCCTGGCCTGGACCTCCGTTACTTACGTGGTGACAGAACGGTTAACCTGCAACGCTAGTCCCAGCACCAATAAAATCAGGGTATTCATGCAATGAAACCCGTTATAATTCTTAAAAACCCGTCTCCGAAAAATCACCAGGGGAATTGAACGTGATGAATAGTTGTGGTTTGAACTCTGATCCATGGCAATCCTCATGTTTTTCCCCGGATGTGTTGAACATTACCGGTATTCTGTTACTCCTGCAGTGGAAAAATGCCAGGTCAGACATCGCAGAGCGATTAGATACTCTGATATCAGTTGAACTCGAAACGGTAAAAAGTGCACAAAAAGGCCCTCTATGCAATGGTGGCATTACTTATCTGGGTCGTCCTGATCATCTCGTTCATGGTACTATCCTACCAGATTAACCTTGAAATATTCTTTGTGCTGTGGCTTATTGCCCTTCTGGTCGTCATCGAACTGGTAAGTGGTACTACCGTCCAGCCGAAAAACATACGGTACCTGAAATATTTCGTTGCTGTACAGGTGGTCCTGTTTGGGATGATCGTCGCTAAAAAAGTCCTGGAGATCCTTGCCAAATGAAAAAAATATGGGTACTGCTGGGGGCTGTCGCCATTTCAATAATTATTATCGTAGCAATCATCCCCTCGATGCAGAATCCGGAGATTTATAAAAAGACACCGGCCGAATATACCACACCCTTTCATACTGACCCGGGTCTCTACGCCAAATCAGACCTGAACTCTTCAGAATCCAGTTTTTTCCTGATGCAGGATATGCTGGATATCACCGGGCCACTGACATTGAATATCCGGATCACAGACCCCGAATCCGCAGCAGAAGACCTGGCCCGGTACAGGGGCATGCTCGGGTCGATGGACAAGCTGATCGTGAAGATCGAGATGAGCCAGAGTGACCTCGAAGATTACCTCGCTACCCATAAAGATAATGAAAAAATTCTCTCTGATCTCCTCAATGAGACACAGGACCTGGACCGGCTCAAAGAACTTGAAATACAGTTTACTGACCAGGAAAACCAGGGCTCTTACGTCTCTGTCATCTACCAGGAGTCGGCGATAAGGAACCGGATATCCGGACTTTATAACCGGTACCACGCCAACAGCGAAGCTGTAAATACTACGGCTACAAAATACGGGCTCAATACGACGGAATATGAGGGGTCGATAAAAAATTTTGCCGCAATTGTCGAAAAAGAAACCGCAACCCAGGTGGTCCTTGATATGCAGGTGACCGATGTCAAAAAATCCATCGCAAACCAGACAAAAGATTCACTTACTATGGAAATATTCCCCGCCCAGGCCAGGTACGGGGATCTCATCACTATCAGGGGACTTTTGAAAAGCACCAAAATGAGGGGCCAGAATATCACGATAGACATTGACAACCGGGATACTGCGGAGATCCGGACAGGCTTTGGCGGCGAATATGAGTTTCATTATTTGATAAATAAAATTACCCCGGGACGACACGCGGTATATGTTTCAAGTGGTATAATATTCTCGGATACGGGGTCATTTACGGTCATCCCGGTAAACTCGGTGACCACGCTCCAGGTGCCGGCCACATCTGATAAGCCTTCGGTCAACATCACCGGGAGTGTCTATACATCAGGAGGGGTTCCCGTCATGGATGCACCGGTCACAATTGCCTGGGGCCTTACCAGTAAGCGAACCAATAAGACAGAGGTGACAACAGGAGTGGATGGGCAGTACCATACCCGTATCGCCTTTCCGCATGGCAACTATACGATACAGGCAGTATTCCAGGGGAGTGGCTATCCAGTGAACCCATCAAAATCTCAGGTCCTCACAATAAGTGTAGATTACCCAGATACTTACCAGGAGAAATTGAAACAGGAACCATTCTCCTTTTTCTCCATCGTTGTGTTAGGCGGAGCCCTGGTATTATCTTCAGGTGCTGCGGTGCTTTACCTGCGGAGGCGAAGGGCACGGTCTTTCGTCAGCTCTGCAAGGATTGAAACACCTCAAGAGGATACCAATGCCACAGGGTTATGGCAGGAAGTACTAATCCCTAAAAATACTGAACCGGAAACCAATGAAATTCCTCAATGGTCAATCCATGATGGATTAGAACAAAAAATTCCACAGCTGGGATTCCGGGAAGCAGCATATGACATATATTGGAAAATTGTCTCCTTGCTCTTTGATAAAACCACTTTTTCGGCTGCGCGTTCATTGACTACGCGTGAGGTTGTGAAATCATGCCAGGGAAAGCCCTATTATAAACCGCTCCGGAATTTCATCGCTGTATATGAAAGGGTACGGTACGGGCCGGACCCTTTGACCGAAGAAGATAAAGTCCGGTTCATGGATGAATCAGGGGAGTTAGTCGCGAAGATCAGGGGTGATGAGCATCCTTAAGCATGGATCCCTTCTGACCCTGGGTGTCATTCTCATTGCAGGTACGGTCCTTCTCCTGCACCTGTCTACTGATTACAATGACTACGGCAGGTATAACCCGGGCTGGAACGGTTCCTCCCGATTTTTTGAGAGCTTGGAAAAGGACAACGTGGTCCTGCTTAATAACGCAAATGAATTGCCAGGATATGACAACACAGCATTGCTCATTATCGCCCCTGCAGGGGAATATTCTTCAGCTGAAGCAGGATATTATCAGGATTACCTGGAGCGGGGAAACACCATGGTTGTGCTTGATGATTTTGGCAGCGCGAACAGCCTGCTCGACCAGCTAAAGTCAAGCGTCCGCCTGCGGAATATCCCCCTCATGAGCGCGGACCGTGCCTATAACAACCCGGTGTTCATCCGGGCGTACCCGTCCGGCAACGCCCGGGTCATTCAAAATATCTCCACCCTCACCCTCGACCGCCCTTCTGCAGTGGATGGCGGTTCCCCATTTCTTTCGAGTTCACTCCTGTCATGGGAGGACAACAATGGCAACCAGAGAGCAGACCCGAATGAGACAATAGGTCAGTTTGTGGTTGGAACAATGGTGCAGGTCGGAAATGGGCAACTCTATGTCATTGGAGACCCGGGTGTCATTATCAATGCCATGGAGGTCAGTGACGGGGCGGGTGACCGGGCCATATTCATCTCGAACATACTCCACCTGAGGAATACGACGATTATCGACCAGACCCATTCCATGACGGGTATCACCACGAACCCAAGCAGTATTATCCATAAGATACAAACATCAATGGGAATCCAAATCGGATCGCTGGCATTTATTCTTATGATATTTGTCATCGGTTTCAGAAAACAGCTCTGGTGAATGCATGGCGAAAGAAAAAAGAGGTAACCTCAAAAATGATCCGGAATACCAGGGCGGTCTTGTCATGGATGTGGGTGCGATTCCTGGCGGTTCCGGTGGTGGCAGTCAGGAAAATACTGCCGATAATCAGGCCAGGGCTGTCATTTCGGCTGATGAGTCGGACGGGATTGTCAGGTTTCACGAAGTGATCCGTGAGGCCCTTGGCAGTTTGATTATCGGGAACGAGCAGCTGATCGAGCATATTCTGACGGCTCTCCTGTCCGGGGGGCATATCCTGATTGAAGGGTCACCAGGCACAGCGAAAACCTCGATCGCGAAAGCTATCGCACATCTCACCAGCTGTGAATTTTCAAGGGTCCAGGCGGCCGTCGATATCCAGCCCGCCGACATCATCGGGGTAAATATCTTCAATCAGAATACCCGGCAATTCGAATTTAAAAAAGGTCCGGTTTTTACCAATATCCTCATGATCGATGAGATCAACCGGCTCAGCCCAAAGACACAGAGCGCGTTTATCGAGGCAATGAGTGAACGACAAGTCACAGTGGATGGGGTAACCACACCCCTTGCATCCCCGTTTTTCGTGATAGCGACCCAGAACCCCTATGAATTTGAAGGGACCTTTCCCCTGATCGAAGTACAGCGGGACCGTTTCATGTTCTGCCATAAATCGAATTTTATGGATGCAGAAAACGAGTTACGGATCATTACCAGTGCAGATGAAGGACGCCTGGACTATACACGGTTCCAGGAGAGCCAGAAGCCGGTGATGAGTGTTTCTGATATTCTCTATTACCGGGAGCGGATACACCATGTGTACCTGGGTGACCAGGTCAAACGGTATATCAGGGATATCATCCTCGCGACCCGCAGCCATAGCGATATCCATCTCGGTGCGTCAAGCCGTGCATCACTCGCGTTTGTCCGGGGTGGAAAAGCTGTTGCGGC
>JAPKXR010000105.1 GCA_026394715.1 Methanomicrobiales archaeon
ATGTCAAGTTTTCCCAAACAATGCGGTCTGCTACATGTCCCAGACATGGGGTATGAATAGTTGTGCAGAGGCAGGTATAGTTTGAGCGATCTTTTGCCGGTCTTTTCATAATTTGCGATAAATCCCGTGAACAACCAAAGAATCTATAATGTTTTTTCCATGCAATTGCATTAAAGACTAATTCTTCAGGCGACCATTCCGGAATGGTTTCGACAAAGGTTTTTGACAGGTATTTCATCAGGTAATTCCGAAGAGATGATATCTCACCATTTTTGTAATTCGACCCAACAGAGAAATCAAGACCATGTTTGTAATCCCCTGCTTCTACAACATGTGACCAATGATTTTTCAAGCGGTCTTTTTCTCCATCAGTAAATTCGGTAAAGAATCCCGCATGAATATGAGGATAACCTGATTCCGACTGTGGCTCTGCGATCCATAGATATGTCACACCTTATCGGATTTTGTTCCTGATAAGTAAGGAAGCCTTCCGAAAGCCACTATTAAGAATATCCCCTGATTCTTCTATTGTATATCCCTTTCCATGCTTTCTACGTGCATAATTGGAATCATGATATGTTGTGAATGTGAGCATGGAAAGCGGCAAAAGATTTCTTTTTGCCCAATCGTCAAGAAGGTAGAACTTTGCAATCCTTGCTTTCATGTATTCAGGCTTCCAGCGATGCATGTAGGGTTTAGTGTTGGCAAGATAGACAAGGACTTTTGAAACATTTTTTCCCATTCCGATCCGGTGGAGAAGAGCTGCAAATTCCACCTCACGCTCTGAAAATTACAGCACATTTTTGGACTTAATCCGCATCACCCGATGATATTGTACATGTATTATTTATTATATATAAATTATTATTATTCTTGTTAGTTTCGCCGATTTTTCTGACTGGAACGGTAGCACGGGCGCTTCAAATCATCACCGGGACCCCCTACCCACAGGGCAGGGTCCTTAATTTTTAGTCATTAGCTCTGGACATAAAACAATATCCCGGTTGTGCGGGGTTTTCCCGGGTTCCCGCTATCATTCAATTGGTGCGGCACTAGCTCTGGTAACAACCACTGGACAACAACAACTCTGTGAGTTATACACGATAAAATGGTCCATATCAGTCACGATTCACATTTTTTAAAAAAGATCTAATTCCCCGATTAAACCAATATTCGTATCATTTAAACCAATCGGGACGAACGTTCAGGATATATCCGTTTAAGAGATATATAAACGTAATAGTAGATTAGGATTGCATTCAGATCTCTCATATACGTGATATTTTCTAAATTCAACTGAAATAGTCGCTCTATATTGAGAGGTGAATACCCGATCAATTCAACAGAGACATTGATAGTTTTGAAATCGCCGTTTATTAAAGGGAAGTCTTTCAAGTGATTGTTATACTTATGCCCATGGATAACCCCGCCTTACCAGACCTCCGGGATATCTACAGGGTCGTGGAGCAACAGGAACGAAATTTCCCTATACCGTATGGTCCCCGCGTGGTACTGGACCAGGCCGTCCACATCCTGGTTGTCGTGGCGCCCACGGATAAAAACAATATTTCCGTTTAATTTTTCTATCCAATACTTCCTTGAGCGTTAGCCCCGGCCATATCGTAAATCTCCCAAAAAATAAACCGTGTCCGAATCTCTCGCGGCATTATTCCACGAATCCAGGAGAAGGGAATTCATTTCATCTTTATTTTTAAAATTCCGGTTACAATACAGATTGATATTTTCGTGGTCGAAATGTGTATCAGCAATAATAAACGTATTTTCTCACTCATTTATGGTCTATTCACCCACAGTCAGGATGGAAAGGACCCGCACCCCGGACACCACCTGCCGTGATGCGGCTATTCCCCGCCGTTTACACATGTACGGCGATCCCGATCATTTCCTACCAGTAATAATTTTTGCGACATTGATTCCAGGAAACAAAACGCAAATCAACGCAGCAACAGCGCAGGTATAATATCCGATGATCAAGACCTGATTACTGGAACCGGACACTATTTTTACAATCCAAATGAGAAGGCCGGTGAAAACAAACAGTATGGACCAGGGGCCAAGGTATAGTTTCTTCTGCCAATCCATACAGACGGAATGACGCCAGAGTTGATACGGATGCTGGTTTGGGTTAGGAATCACAGTTTATCACCCCTGTACCGGGCATCCGTTCTTCCTGCTACCAATTCATCCGTTGCCCCGGCTGTGTAGATGAAGGCAGTAGGGATCTTTTTCTTAAACAGTGGGGACCGTTCCGCATCGTAGACAAAGTACCGGATGATAAGCCGTTCCAGGAAACAGCGGGTGACTCCGGTCGTGATACCGGAATAGATGAGCAACCCTGCCAGGATTGCATCGGCGTTATCAATCTTTTCAAAGATCGGCTGAAGATCGTCTTTCACAGCTAAGTACCCGTAGCTCTTTCCATGGGACCGTTTGCAGGTAAAGCAGCTGATGCCGCATTTGAAATCCAGATCGTACGGGTGATACAGTTTGGTCTTTGACACGTCTGACTCCACATCCCGAAGTTCATGCAGAAGCAGTTGTAACGGGTTTTATTTTTTCCAGGGACTCCCGTTGAATACAGGAAGTTTCATAGCTGTGCGTGGGAGCCGGAGGGGGACAAAAACTAATTGAGGTACCCGACGATTTTTCCCATACCTTTGTTGGAATGGCGTATGTGGATATGATCTTCCTGATATTCTCATCAGGACCACACGAATGCGGATACCAGTCAAAAAATTATTCCGTTGACAAAGTCCCCCTCCATCTCACGTTCTCCTGCAGTATCGAGCAGACTATCCCGATCACCGTAAGCACCACAAATATACCAATGATTATCCGGAATGAGATAAGGAAATCAGGTATGTCTACATTGATAAGAACGACATTTCCCAGGATAATCGAGAATACCATCATCGGGATTGCTATCGAGAACTGATTCCCAAACCGCCTCAATGTCGCAATGGTACCAGCCGCCATCCCGTGTTTCTCCACCGGCACCGAACCCATGAGGGCATAGGTGTTTGGCGTTCCGAAAAACGCAATACCGGTATATAATACCATCATGAGGCCCGCAATGATGAACAGGGAAGTCGTGGTGTCAATTCCGAGAAACATGACAAGGGAGAAGGCAGCTACCGCAAGGCCGGCAGCCGAGATATAGCCCGGCGTTAACCGGTCTGAGAGGCGACCGGCAATTATTGAAAATATGACCTGGCAGAGGGCCGCACCAACATAAACCATCCCGGTGACGAGGGGTGAATATCCCATGATGCTCTGGATAAAGACTGGCATCACGTACATCATCCCGGCCGTGATAGAATACCCGAGCATCGTGGCATTTCCCGCTAACAAAAATTTCCTGTTGCAAAATAACAGGTTAACATCAAATATCGGACTAGCCATTCGTTTTTCATACAGGATGAACACGGTAAACAGGACCAGCGATCCACCAATGCACAGGAATCCCATCGAACCAGGAATGACCGAGAACCCGTAGATCAGGGTTATCATGGCAACTGCGAAGAGGACAGAACCCCCCGTATCGAACCCCGACAGGCTCTTTGTACAGTTATCCGCTAGTTTCCAGACATAGACCCCTACCAGAAGAAGATTTAGGAGGATGAGCGGGATGACGGCAAGGAAGATGCTGTGCCAGCCTAAATAACTGATCAGTATTCCCCCGATTACGGGGCCGGCCGCTACTCCTGAATAGACAGCGGCCGAATTATGTCCCATCAGTCTTCCCCGCATTCCGGGAGGAAACGCACTCAGGCGCAGCGGGATCGTTGTTGCCCACATAAACCCGCTGCTGACACCAATTATGACCAGTGATAGAATAAGGACAGGAAAGGTGGATGCAAACGAGGCGGTGATGCAGCCGACCAGGGAGAAGATCAAACCCGCTGTAAAGATCCTCTTGTACCCGGTACAATCCCCAAGCCGTCCTGCCGTCAGCATGACTACGGAGGATGCCAGAAGAAACGATGAGATGACCCACCCGAGATTTACGATATCAAGACCCAGGTCACTGCCGATGACCGGTATTGAGATAGTAAGAGAGGCGATGAGAAATGGTGAGATAAAATCTCCGATAATGGCGGAAATAAGCACCGCCCGGAGCATTGCCGTGGAATTGAGGGTGTTACCCGGAGGTCCGGATTCGGTATTCATCATTGGGAAGGTCCGATATCATGACTGTTTGCAATACAGGTCCTCATAACGTCAATCGTTTGCACAATTAAGCTCTCCTCTTGAGAGGTCTGTCCTGTCCTTTAAGTGAGAGGACTACAACTCTGCCCGATTGGAGAATTAGGTCTGATAAGTAGCTAATCTACGTCCCGGGAGTCAGTATTTTATAAAAATATGATCGGTCCGGACCGTTTTGATCTCTCTCCTGTATACCGAAAAAATTACCTGAAGCGGTTATATGCGCTGATTGATTTGACGGGTCCGGGTAGATGGGGGTCCGCCTAATCTCTCACAGCAACTGAAACGGAAAGCCAGCCCGAATCAGGGGTAACAAAGTAGCTACATGCACCAGTCCTCCGCTTCTCCATCACGTCCATGTCATAATAAGAACAGGTAAAACCAACGGGGAGTATATCCCGGATTTCCTTTTCGGAATAGGTAGTCATGCGGTCGAGAGCGGTATAATCCCGGACATGCGAGAATATTTTTCCCGGGATGAACTGCCGCTCCTCCCGGATCAACCGGCAGGGCTTGAGATGCTCAAACACGATGCTTTGCTGCCGTGAAATCCCGGAAAGGTTGGATAGAACACCCACCATTTCCTCCCGTGAAATGTAATAAGTGAGGCCCTCCATGATCACAATGAGATGACCAACATTATCATGGGCAAGAGCACGTTCGAGAGAGGGACCATCAGTGATATCTGCTTCGATGGATGAGATAAAACCACAGCGGTCCGGTACAAGGTCAGGATAGAGCGCCTGCTTCAGGCCCATTCCGTTCTCGTCAATTTCAATGAAATGGCAGTTCGTTGTGAGCAGGTCAGAAAGTTCCAGTGCAAGCGGGGAGAAACCGGCACCGAGGTTCAGGATGGTCACCTTCCCCGGGGTAGAATTAACCATTGACCTGACGGTATTGCTGATGAAGTGCTTCCGGTTGATGATCACCTCCGAGTACCAGGGGCAGATACAATTATAGTGCTGAAACAGGCTTCTCCCGGACTCAAGGTCAAGTCTCTGGAGATATGCCATGATCAAAGGGTTATGCTGGTAATATTGATTTGCCCAGAGCATGACCAGCGCTGCTGTATCGGATACCGGATGTCGGACCTGAACTCCTGCCATCACACTTCCTTCTATTCAAACGTCTGATCAGGTATTATTAAAGACAACCGATGAATGTCGGTCCGGATCAGTGCATTTCTTCAAATCAGATCATATTATTGACCAGTTGACATTCGTTACACATATACGCCGGAACCAATTCATTTCCACGTAACCGAATAAGCATTGGTGCTCCGCAAACGTGGCAATGTATCTGTACAACCCTGTATTCGCTATCAGATTCCATTCATTATCACTCTATTCCTATCCGTTAACTTTTATGGTTTATATTCTCTTCAATGATCTTTACCTGGAATCCTCAGGGGAGTTTTTATCAGTTACCTTCAAACGGTTGCCGTGGGGTAGTCTGGGAGGTGAAGACCTATGTGCTGGTTGAGCTGGAAAGAAAATAAAGGACCCGAAAAGAAAAAAACAGAGCAGGAAATGGATGATGATGCAGAGGAACAGGAAATTGAAGATTTGGTTGCCCTGGATATCGTTTAACAATTAGATCTACCCCATTTTTCCCATGTTACACCAACATACCATTGAATGATTCTCAATTCATCACAAATTCGGGCAGTGAAAACCCAGGGACACCAGTTGATCCTTGCAGGCCCGGGCTCCGGAAAGACCCGTGTCATCACCGAAAAAAATTCTTCATCTCATTGACCAGGGCGTAACGGCCCGACCAGATCCTCACCCTGACCTTCTCTGAAAAGGCAGCGAAGGAGATGCTTCTCCGTCTCGAAGAGCGTACGAATACTCTCGAGCTCACGATCAGTACCTTCCATTCTTTTTGCAATTCGATACTCGAAGACAATGTCCCCGACTCCGGGATCAGCTTCAGCGCATATCGTCATCAGCCGGGCGAACCACCTGGTGTGAGGCCTCCAAAATATCGACAATTTCGGGTTTGAATATATTGAAGTCGCCAATATCGCCGCCGATGTTATTGAGTCCATGATCGACGGCATCAGTTGCGTTCCGCGACGAACTAATTACCCCGGAAGACCTGGAGGGATATATCAGTAAAACCGATAAACTGCATCAGACCCTGAAGTTGAAGAAACCATCGGGAAATTGTCAGATCCCCTGAAACTGTACAAAGCCTACGAGCTCTACAAGCGAAGCGAGATGCTCCTCGGTTTCGACGATATGATCCATGAAGCAATCCGGCTCTTTGAGCGGAAAACCCTTGTCCTGAACCGCTGTCGGTCTCATTTCAACTTCATCCTCATCGATGAGTTCCAGGACACCAACTTCGCCCAGCTCCACCTGATCAAACAGATTGCCGGGGACAATGTCTGCGTGTTCGGCGATGATCACCAGACCATCTACCGTTTCAGGGGAGCGTACCTGACCAGTTTCATTAATTTTAAGGAACCCTTCAAACAAGCTGACCAGGTCCTTCTCGACCATAATTACCGGAACTCAGCCACAATTCTTTCACTGGCCCTCCAACTGATTGGCCAGGCCCCGGACAGGAAGGAAAAAGCACTTATTACCTGCAATCCTGCAGGGGACCCGGCAACAGTTGTCTGGTGCGAGAACGAAAAATCGGAGGCGCAGTTTGTCCTGGGAGATGTCAAAAAATTACTGAAAACTCTCGTTCTTCTCAAAGAAAGACCAGGTTGAACAGCTTCACCAGCCGAAAGATATCGCGATTATCTGCCGGAAGAGGTTTGAGGGGGTATTTGAGGCGATATCAGATGCCGAACGGATTGTCCCGGATTGTGCAATCCAGGTTGAGGAGATTATTGCATCCCTTAAATCGCCTGATCGAGAAGAAAGACCGGGTCCTGCTGAGTGAACTTGTCCTTACTGTTACGATGGAAGGAACCGGTGTCTATGCCCTGACTCTGTCAGAGGACGAAGGAGCGCCCATTGCGGTGCTGAACAAGTTCCAGGAGATTACCCCACGATTACGAGGCAATTACGGAAGAGCCGGCGCTGTCGGATTTCATCGACTATATTACCCACCTTTCCGGAGTTCCCCTCGATGTCAGTGCCAGGGAGGATAAGAAAACTGTCCAGGACCTCACCGCATTCCGGTGCAAGGGCAAGGAGTTCCCGGTAGTTTTTGTCGTTGATTTGGTCGCAAAGAAATTCCCGCTGGACTACCGGAAAACGAAAATCCAGGTCCCGAAGATCTGTCCCTGGGCTTAAGACCACGAACGATGAAAAGGCCCTCTTCCTCCAGGAGGAACGACGGGTTTGTTATTTCGCCATGACCCCCGGGCGGAGGAGCGGCAGTATTTCACTGTTCCACGATGGTATGGCGAGCTGAAGACCGGGAAGAAACCTTCTAAATTCCTGCAGGATCTCGGGATTTTGAACATAACCCGATGATCAACGTCATCAAGTTCGAGACCACATCGGATGCTAAAAACCCGGAGATAGCGAGTACTACCCAAAGGGTAACAATGGCAATTGCAGGAACAGGCCCGGAATGCAATTTCACAAATGCAGCTCCCTATCACAATCCAACGGCTCCTTGATCTTGAAAAAATTCGTCTTCTTGCCGAAGGGAAACCACTGAGTGCGCTTAGTCCGGGAACATTCTTCCAGTATTCTTCCGATGATGAGAGACTGGCACATCTCCTCGCAAAGGAAAAAGGAGAAGATTGTGCCTGATTCATTGCGGTTCTCTTCGTCATCACTTTCGACCAATGAGCCCTGCCCGCTGAAATTTAAGATCCAGTATATCCTCCTCATCCCCCGACTTTCAAAATCCTTCTTCTCACTTGGGACTGCGGTGCATTCCACCATCGAAGAACTCTCCCGCCTGCAGGGGTCAAGAGCAGAGATTAACCTGGATGTCACCCTGAAGGTCTTCCCGGGTTCTGGAAACCAAGAGCATATGAATCCCGGAAACATGAGGGTGAGGACCTGGCGAAGGCGCAGGCACTACCCGGGACATACCGTGCCTGGCAGATGGAAAACAAGAATACGATTATTGAGATTGAAATGGAATTCCAATTCAATTTCGAAGACCATCCGGTTAAGGGATATATTGACCGGCTTGAGCAGACGCCTGATGGAGAGATCGGTGTCGTTGATTTTAAAACGGGACTAAAGCCATCAGAACTGACAACGAAGTCGGTCCGGGAGGATTTCCAGATGGACCTGTATTGCCCCGGGGTTAAGGAAATGTTCGGCAGGTTACCGGTAAAGGCTTCGCTGTTTTATCTGAAAGACAATAAACTGGTGGATTATATTCCGGATGAGGGGTCGATTACTGCATTTACTGAACGGATGAGCACAATGATCCAGTCCATCCATGCTGAGCAGTTTCCGGCCTGCCCCGGACAAACCTGCAGGTATTGTGATTATGGGTCCCTTTGGGATGCATAGGAGAAGGACGTGGAGGAGTGATTGGAAAAAATGGGGTTTGAAGTGTAATCCTTCAAAAAATAATCATTATTCAGGTTCTTCCGGCTTTTTCCGCTGCATCACAACATAACCGATAACAATGATAACGGCAACAATACCGATCCCACCAAGAATATACCAGATAGTCCGGCTGCTCTCTGCGGGTGCTGGTTGCGAGGACGGCGTAAGTGCTGCATTAACCTGGATATTCTGGCCCGGGCTTATTGTTCCCGATGATGAATAGGGTTCATATCCGGTTAGTTTGATAGTGACGGTATAGACATTGGTTGCATCTATCGGCACATTCTGGAACGCGATGGGGGTTATTCCCTTGTATGCATTGTTGATGTACACGTCGGCACCACTTGGATCAGATGTAATTTCAGCGCTCGCCGTTGAAGCAGGGGTGCTCGTGGGCTGCAGGACTGCCGATACCTGGGCTGTCGAACCTGCAACGATCTTTGTACTCGTTGTGTAATCCGTGTACCCTGTTTTTTTCAGGACGGTGGTATAGGTGCCGGGGCTCAGTCCCGTGATAGAGAAGGGACTGCTGCTCAGTGTCGTGCCCTGGTAATCACCGTTGAGATATATTGCAGCACCCGACGGTGATGATGAGACCTGGAGATCGCCGGTTGACGGGCTGGACACGGGGGTCAGGGTGGCGGTAATATAGGTCGTCTGCTGATTATTTACGGCAACCGTGTTTGTCCACGTCTGGTACCCTGCCATCTTGAGCGTCACGGTGTGGGACCCGACCGCAAGATTTCCGACGACCACATTCGTCATTCCCTCAAAGATATTGTCGATATAGACACTTGCACTCTTCGGAATAGAGGAAACCGAAATTGAACCAATCTGCTGGTTCGGAGTGAGGGTCGCATATACATTACTGGTCGCCCCGGCAGATACCGGGATACTCGTTGAATATGCCTGGTAACCCGACATCAATACCTTTACGGTGTGGTAACCGGTGCTTACCGTAGTAAAGGTCCCGGGTGTGACAACCTGATCATAGCCATTGTCAAGAATTGCCGATGCTCCGGAGGGGGTCGAACTTACATATATCGTTCCGGTCTGGACATTCGGTGTCAGGGTTGCGTAGACATTGACGGTCTGCTCTGCAGCTGGATTGCCCGGGTAATACTGGCTCCATGTCTGGTATCCCTGTTTGGCAATTTCAATAGTGTGACCCGGGGTCCCGGTTGTACTTACGGTAACGGTGACAGGTACCGCACCATAACTCTTACCGTCAAAAGATACCGCTGCACCGGCAACATTTGCATTGATGGAGTAATATCCCTGCTGACTACCTGGTGAGGCAGTGGTGGGGACTATTACCGTGTTGGGATACAGCACGGCATTTACTGCTTTGTGCTCCCCTGGAGCCGGATTTCCCGAGTAATACATGCTCCATGTCTGGTACCCCTGTTTACTGACGGTAACCGTGTGTCCGGGAGGACCTGTTACATATACTGTTGCCGAGGTGGGTGTCAGGCCGACTGATGTTCCGTCAACAGAAGCAGCCGCATCGGCAGGATTCGAGGTAATATCATAATACCCCACATCTCCACCGATAGGCTGAGAAATTGAACCAGTCTCCGCAGCTGTTACCGATCCAATCATCGCAACGGCGATAATAAGAACAACTGAAATAATTTTTCCGATAGTATGCATACCTGTAGGAATTAATTGTCACAGGTATTAAAAAAATG
>JAPKXR010000197.1 GCA_026394715.1 Methanomicrobiales archaeon
TGGCGGTGGAAAACCACGATGGGATGAGTTCCGTGAGAAATATGAACCTACTGTAAATCGTAAACGGGATTCTCTGCCAAGGCCACCACCGGGCGGGCCTCCACCGACCCCGTCGTTTAATACAATGGAGGGTATCGGGGAAGCTAGAATAGTCCTGCAACACGGGGACCCGAAGGGCGGGATGCTCAGGGCCTTTGCCCTCGACCACGAAGGCGATGAAACTGCCGCTGAGTGTCTCATCCTGTCACTCGCGAGCCGGTCAGTCGTCAACACCAACGGCCTTCACGTGTCAGTGACCGGCGAAAGCGGCAAAGGGAAGAGCCATACCTTCACGACAATGCTGAAACAAGTACCGGAACGGTTCCGGATCTCCGGGGCCATGTCCAACAAGGCCCTGTTCTACATGGAAGGCCTGCAGCCGGGCATGGCCATCGTCCTCGATGACACCAGCCTGTCGGAAGATATGTCAGAGATCCTCAAGGGCGTCACGACGGGTTTCCAGAAACCGTTCCTCTACCGGACGGTTAACAAAGACCGGAAGGGCCAGGTGTGTGTAATTCCCGAGCGGTGCACCTGGTGGGTGGCAAAGGTCGAGGGGTCCGGTGATGACCAGGTGTTCAACCGGATGCTCACCTGCTGGATTGATGACTCTCCTGAACAGGACAACCGTGTTCTCTCAAGGGTACTGGAACAAAGCCAGGCCTTTCCACAGGGTGCTGATGAACGGCCGCAGGTCCTTGTATGCCGCGCCATGTGGGAGCTGATCGGTGCCGAGCGTTTCCATGTGGTCATCCCGTTTGCGGGAAAGATCAAATTCCAGGCGAACAATAACCGGAGAAACCCCGAGATGTTGCTGGACCTCATCAAGTCAAATGCCGTGATCCGCTTTCAGCAGCGGGAGCAGGTTGAGGCTGGCGGCGTGCCGTGTATCATGGCCACCCGGGAAGATTTCGACGATGCAGTAAAATTGTATGGTCTTCTGAACGGCACAACCGGAGGCCAGGCAACAAAGCTGACAAAGAAGGAATCCGACCTGGTTGCAACAATTGAAAAAGAGAAGTGGTCGGAGTTCACCACATCGATGCTGCAGAAAGCAACCGGCCTGTCATATCATGCCATCTACAAGCTCATGCACGGCTACGATAGTCGCGGCGTAACCTATTCAGGACTGCTGGAAAAGTGCCCGTTCATTTCATACTCTGACAGGACCGTCGTCTGCGAAGAGGAATTTTCCAGGGTCTCCATGATGAGACGGGCCAACGCGTATACGTTCGACCAGGACTTATTTCGTGCCTGGTCCTCAGGTGGCGGTGTATGGATTGATGGAGATGATGGTGGCGTCGACGCGACATCGAAAGTTGCCTGCAAACCGGTTTCTGCAGGCAACTTTGCAGGCAATGAGGGAATCGATTCAACGACCGTTGATTCTCAAATGGAAAGCGGGAACACAGGTTTATGCGTTTGTGCCAATTTTGACTTGCCTGCAACTGCAGGCAACATTTCTGCGGATGTTGCGGCCGTTGATTTACAAACGAATGAGTATTACACACAATTATGTGTGAATGAAAGGGTAGTTGCCTGCAAATCAGAACGCATGGGGCCCCATGATGAGGCACACGATATTACACCTCTCTCACTCTCTGATTCTGAATTTGCAGGCAAGTCAGATCGAAAGTCTGCTGAAATCTTACCGATCCTGGAACCAACCCCTCCTGATCCCCGAAATGGTTGCCTGCAGTTGCAGGCAACATGCAGGCAACTGCAGGCAAGTTCTACTGGTATCTCTTACCTGGATTTCAAACCCGTCGGCTACCATGAAAACAATTACACGTGCGCTGCCTGTGGCCGTAAGGGTACAGACTATATAGAGAAAGCCACGCCGGCACGGGAGTCCAGGAAGGATAAGCTGGCGGTACGGATCTGTAAGAAATGTTTCGAGGTGGCTGCGAGGAAGGAGAAGACCAAGGGCCCACCTCTCCCCGGGATTATCGTCCTCAGTCGGTTGATGAGGATATCGAAGGACATCGGCCGCTGCTCGGTATGCGACATCGATAAAGCGTTGTACCTTGACCGGGAAGCGGGGACATGTTTATGCCAGCAATGTTATGACCGTGAAGCCCGGGCTGTCGGCCCAGTGAAAGGCGGT
>JAPKXR010000327.1 GCA_026394715.1 Methanomicrobiales archaeon
TCTCCCCGCTGACTGATACATGGAGGCCGTTGTTGTTGTCCACATACCGGGAAGCAAGGCTGACAATCAGGCATTCGGCGGGGACTTCATCACCCACATGGTCAAGGGCGAAGGTGGCAAGCATTGCCTTCAACGGGTCTCCGTGCTGTAGCACCGACATTGCCTCATCGTACTGCGGGATATCTGTGATGACGGTTGCCGAGGTCGGAACTGGAGGAGGGCCGCCTGGTGGCCGTTTTTTACTAACAGTTTTTCGCTCAGCCGTCGGTTCGTAGCGGTCCCGTAAATCTTTCCAGCGCTGATCGCCGCCTCCACACGAAGCGTGTTTACACGCAGCAAAAAGTCCGCCATCCGCGAACTGGATTGCAAAGGCACCATCTTTGTGGGCAGATGAGAACGGGCACTCATCGAGGTTGTAAAGTATCCCCCCCTTGATGTCTTTCTGGTTGGCTACACCGATACCATGCTGGCCGAGCCATGCTGGCAGACTGAATGTGTGTTCAGGCTGGCTTCCGGCCTTGGGCCGGGCCGCTGCCGGTGCAGCGGGGGCGACCGGGAGGGCGCCGGCCAGCCGTTCGAGCAGTTCCTTACTTACGACCTCGATACATTCCGGGCTATTAATTACCCGGGACCTTCGGTGTGGTCTGGTCTTTGTATTGTCGCCCTTCCGCGATACGGTCCCATAGAGTTTCCAGATCCTTGCAGCGTTGTGGTTCGCCGTATCAATATTGGCAACGTCGTCCGAGAACAGTACGGAAAGCGTTTCTAAGCATTGCTTTACCAGTTCAAGTGATGCCGGATCATTCGGCAGGTCGATACGATAGAGCAGGTGTGCGCCATTCCCTGAGTCTTCCACCAGTGGTTCCGGGAACCCCCATTCGGTAAGGAAACAGCCGATTATTCCTGCCCGGTCAAGGGCCGCCTGGTGCTCCTCATCGGTTGATGATACACCAGAGGGCCGTATAGGATCGATATCAACCGGGAACCACCGCCGCCGGATGATATCGGCATCGGCCGTGGTCGCGTCCTTCTTCGAAAGACGCATCTTGATCCGGTTCGCTCGACGGGATAGCAGGGAGGGGTTCACTTCGTTCAGGGTGACATAGACCCCCTGGACACTCTGCACACCATCCAGCACGGAAACTTTTGCCGCCAGATCCTGGTGCGAGTCAAAATAACCGGAGGCCATGCCGTCGTCGGTAATTGCCCGCACTTCGATTACATGATCCGGGGCAAAAAGGACCGAGGCCGATGAGATGAGGTCATCGGTCATTATCCCCCGTCTCTGGCAATCCACCTGGCCCGTCAATGATCGAACAAAACCAGAACGTTTCGTCCATAAACCGTTGCGGGTACGCGGCGTAACAAATCTCACCTTTGCAGAACACGGTACCCTGCGAGTCGGATATGAACGGGCAGACCTTCCGGGTCATTGCTGCACCCGGTAGCTCAGAGGCCATTATCAATCACCTCGCAGATCCCGCCAGTTAAAATCGAATAGAAGCGCCACCCCTCGTGGGGAGTCCAGACCCAAAGTTCCACTGTTGAACCCGTCGGTCTGGCCACAGCACGGAGTGCCTCAATGTCGTGCCTGTATGTCTGTGCGACACGTGCAGTCCCGTCGAGAAGGGTGTTACTCCGCTTGACCTGCACGAAGAGGGGATGTCCGGCATCCTGCCATGCGACCAGGTCGATCGGCGAGTGAGACCCTGCACTGCGGAGGACCTGGTAACCTTTGGCGACGAGGAGGTCCCGGGCGAGATATTCCACTTCCCGCCCTTTGGTATAATTTGTCCGGGCTGAAATGACGCTCAGCCCCTGGGAATTGCTGCGAGCGGCACAGAACCGATCTGCCCCTTCGCGATACGGACGAATAAACATCGGGGGACCAGGTAGGCCACGGATGCAAGGCAGATAATGATCCCCTTACCGGAAGGTGTTGAATAAGCAATGGCATCACCATCGATGATTCCATTGTGCTGTCGCAGCGGGATGCGCCTGCCAAAAACCAGGATGTCCCTGATCTCTTCACGGGAGAGACAATAACTGCCTCCTGCGGTTTCAATAGTTACATTTCCACTGCTACACGCTCTCACGATGCCTGTTGTGTCGGGCATGTGATCACCGGGTCTGATTGGGAAACTTTTTGTCCCCTTGTGACAATAGAACTAATGACCCTGCCCTGTTATTGTTGCATGTTTTGGTAGACACATCTTTAATTAGGCGGGTCATTTCACGTTTTTGCATCAGCATTCCTCCGCATACTCGAGAAGTCCTTCTTTCACAAAGAACTCCCCAATGCCAGTGAATCCTGTGCGGAGTTCATAGGCTCGAATAACCTCACGTGATACACGCTTCGGTTTTATTTCGGTTTTCAAAAATACTCACCTGAATGCAACGACAAGATTCAAGAACAGAAACGATGATTTTTTTCTGGAAGGTGGTGTTGTTGCTAATCATACAACACTTCCATGGCTTAAATAAATTATTATACTTTTATCCTTGCGCTTCATTCCGGGCTATTTTTTCCTGATGCGACAGAATCTATGTATCTCTTCAATGAATCGCCATGCTGAACAATATATTTCGCTATCTCTTCAAGTTTCATCACACCAGTCGGGTCAAGAGGTTCTCCGCAGGTATAGCAGGTAGGTGCAAACGGGGGGTTGATTGCAGAGCAATGCAGGCACTGCCGGGGCCTGATGCTATCTTCTTTATCGTTTTCCTTTTTGTCGACAATACCATACACACGCGCAATTTCCGTATCGATGTCCTGTCCGGTCATATGCACGTATGTCCTCCACATGGATGTGTCAGGCTGTCCCCACAT
>JAPKXR010000222.1 GCA_026394715.1 Methanomicrobiales archaeon
AGCAATAACAACAACGTCACCTCGAACGTCGTATGCGGGAACTGGTGGAACGGCATAGAGTTAGACGGTTCAACCGGCAACGATTTAGTGAACAACACGGTCTGCGACAACGGTCGGAACGGCATCCTGCTGAACGGCTCAGAACACAACAACCTGATGAATAACAGTGCCTACAACAACGCGTTGAGCGGTATCAACCTGAAAAACTCGAACCTGAATACCCTGTTCAACAACACGGCGAACAATAACCTAGGAAACGGTATCTCGCTCACCAACTCGTCCAATAATATCGTGTTAAATAACAGTGCCCAGTTCAACCACCAGAATGGGATATTCCTGAACCAGTCAAGTAATGGCAACAACATCACCGAGAACCGGGTGTGCGGGAACTGGTGGAACGGCATTGCAATCAGCGGTTCAGAATGGGATTATTTAGTGAACAACACGGTATGCGAAAACAGACAGAATGGTATCCAGCTCACCAACACCAATCACACCCTCCTGGACAACAACTCGGTACGCGATAACCTTGGCAGTGGAATTACATTGAATTCATCATTCTTCAATACCATTGCAAATAACACGGTCGTGAATAACAGTAATCACGGTATCTACCTCAATAATTCAGGTAACAATCTGATTTACAACAACTGGTTCAACAACACCGATAACGTGGAACTGCAAGGCAGCAACCTTGGAAACAAATGGAATGTATCAAAGTCAGATCCATACACCAACATCTTCGGTGGACCGTTCCTTGGTGGCAATTACTGGGCCCAGCCTAATGGCCAGGGATGGTCAGAGATAACCCCGAACCGGAGTGATGGATTCACGGAACGTCCCTTTATCATTGATGCTGATAACATCGACTGGCTACCACTGACCAACTATACCCCAAAACCAATACCACCGGTGCCGCCGAACCCAAGGCCAAATCCAAGATCAAATCCATATCTGGGTTACACGAATCCCTTCCCACCATCTCCGGAAAACGAAGTATGGGATAGTAAATACATCAGTGACACAATACCAGACCGGTTGAACCCCTGTGAATCACGGAATGTGTCCATAACCTTTGAGAATAACGGGACTGTGGCCTGGTCTAACGAAAAAGGAGTGGTATTAGTACCGCAATCCAATTGCGGCATTACCATCATCCCAAAACCCGTGGAGCTTGAGCGTGGAGTGGTTGTTAACCCCGGGGAAGATTATACCTTCAACTATACGATCATTGCCCCCTGCACAAATACCACGTGCAACCTGACCGCCCGGATGAGCCGGTATGCAACGGGAAAATTCCAGGGAATAAAGTTTGGGGATACTGCGTGGAAAATTGTTGGGGTATCAGACCAACAGAAACATGTAGCAAAAGCCCTACCGGTCAACACAACAAAAGCCAGTATTTCATTGGTATCGTTCAAAGAAAGTGTGAGAAATACAACATTCCCACCATTCGTATCGCAGCGTGTCGTCACACTGCCGGCCTGGAATGAAACCCCCTATCGCGTGCGCAATACCTCGGATCTTTATACCGCAAGGATTGGAGATTTCAATAAACCGCTGAACATGACTCCTCCAAATATGAACAGGTTGAATAATTCAGAGCCTGGGTCCCAGGGAATTCCAAAAAGCCAGGGGATCCCAATCTATCCCATGGGTGGTAACGTTTCAATAGATGGTGACCTTCAAGGTTCCAAACCCGCTGTTCCGGGGTACAATTATACCCTTATGGTGAATAGGACCTATCAGTTTACGAAACCTGTTCCAGTTCAAAGGGATTACCTGGAAATTATACCTCCTCTCTTATCCCTCCCCCTCAATTTTTTCTCATAATACCCCGGGGATTTTCCTGATATCGCGCAATATAAGGCATTTGGATTCTCCAACCTAATCTTCGAGATATCCTGACTGAATTTCTATCACTTCAGTGGAGTCTTTTGCAGCAGCGTATAACCTGAGTGGTTCTTCATTCACTTCGAGAAATCGTGACCCCCACCCGAAACAACCCAGTAAACCTTTAGCCTGTTCAGGTTCACCGAGAATTACCAGGGTGGCCGCAAAAGCCTCCACGGAGTTGAGTCTCCAGGGCCTTCCGAAATTGACCGGGTTTGCTGCAAGCAGGAAAGGGAGTGCCCGTTTGAGCCGCCAGCCGGATACCGCGCCGGTATCAAGCACCTCCCAGGAACAATCGAGTGCTGTTACCGATTGAACCTGGTAATCCGCGGGTGAGAGTGCCTGTTCCGCTGTCGGGTCAAGAAGAAGCGTATTCCTTGGTATTTGCGATATTTTGTTGAACAATCTCACCATGCCGGCCCGTTCAAGCTTTTTTACTGTGCATTTCCGTGGGTCACAGCTGTTGTCGCGGTAGGCATAGAGAGGAATCATCTATGTTTTGTGAGAGCCAACATTCTATCAATGTATGTGTTGATGTGCCCCTGTATCACGGACCCGTCATTGAGGGCGAAGGGGATCACCCGCGAGGCTGACCTTGACCTGTTCAATCGCGCAAGGGCAAGGTGTGAACTATTTGAGATAGATGTGGTAACCCTTCCCTGCCCTGAAACGTTGTATCTCGGACGGGATCGGTCGCCTGGAACGTTTCTTGAACGGTTGAATACACCTGGGTTCTTCGAACTGCTCGGAGACCTCGAAGCGGAAGTCCGTGAAGTGGTCCGGTCCCGGGGGCCGCCACTTTGTATAGTCGGTGTCAATTCATCCCCTGCCTGCGGTAGCACAACCACCCACTACGGCAGCGTGGAAAGTTCCCCGTCAAAAAGGTCCGGGAGAGGTGTTTTCCTTGACCGCTTTCCTGACATCAGGGTCCTCGATGTCTTGGAATTTGCCAGGTACAAGGTGTACCTTGCAGCCCCCCTCTTTTCGGAAGCAGAAAAAATGTTCAACCGGAAGATATCAGACTTACTCACCAGCCATTTTTTTCAGGTTTACCTTCCCCAGGATGTGGGTGATGACAACCATTACAGGGATGTGGAGGAACATTCACGCATATTTAAAAACCATGTCCATGTGCTTGACTCAACCGATCTCCTCGTTGCGGTCATTGATGGTGCTGATGCAGACTCGGGGACTTCGTGGGAGATGGGGTACGCATACCGGCGGGGTATACCGGTCTATGCAGTCCGAACAGATTTCCGCATGGCCGGGCACCACGAGCTCGTGAACCTGATGCTTGAACAGTCATCAACCGTGGTAAGGAGCCCTTCGGACCTGCCGGATGTAATGAATTCCCCGCGCTCCTGAACGGGTCTCAATGTCAGGTCCACTAACTATCACGCCTTCTCTTCTTTTACTACTTGTCAGGGAAGAATCTCCCGCACCTGGTAATCCTTTTTTTGGTACCTTTGGGTAAAACCTAATCTTCATGAGAACTGTACGTTGTACACAATGTCGAACCTGAATGTGGCGGTTATCGGGTCACCTGACTATTCAAAAGAACTGGGAAAGATCGGGACTATCAGTGATATCACATTTTTTAACCTGAAAAAGGAAGAGGTCACGGTCACCATCATTGAACCCGCCAGGTACCCTGAAAAATTATCTTCGTTGTTCTATGCCATCTCGATGGCACAGAAGGCGGTCCTTGTAGTGGATGAGATCAATGCCCAGTTTGGGGAATTGGTCCTCATGCTCAATTGTGCCGGAATGTCCAATGGCATCCTGATATTGCGGAATTACATTACCCCTGAACAGGTTTCTCCCCTGATCCGTGATACAGTTGTCGGGGGCTATGAACTCTTCGAGGATGACCGCATGCGACTCCGTGAGCATTTGCTCGATGAAGCGGCAAAGATTGAAGAGGTGCACCCCACCGCGGCAACCCCGCTGGGTGCGATGCCCGTTGATCATTCATTCCCGGTAAAAGGGATCGGGACGGTTGCTCTCGGGTGCGTTGTAAACGGGGTTATCAGGCGCCATGATAACCTCCGAGTCCTTCCGACAAAGCATGTAGCACTCGTCCGCTCAATTCAGAAGCATGATGCCGATGCAGATATTGCATATCCGGGAGACCGTATAGGTTTCGCATTAAAAGGCGTGGAAGCGGAAGACCTGGAACGCGGCTATGTCCTCTCGAAGGACCCGGCCCTTACATCCTCCTCCACTATCCACGGCAGGGCGGAACTGATAAAATACTGGCCCACGGCGTTAAAAGAGGGTATGGTCCTCTATATCGGGCACTGGATGCAGTTCATCCCTTCAAAAGTTGCCTATGTTAATAATGCTGGTGACTGGCACCGCCCTGAACTGACATTAAAGACCGAGAAAGAACTAGTCTATCCTCCAGGAGCCCGTGCGGTCCTCCACTATCTGGAGGGTGGGAAATTACGGGTCGTCGGGACCATTATTATTGAATAACAAGCGGGAGGTGGGATATGGCGGGTTTTATCCTTTTTTACCCGGCTGAGTAGGTCTATTCCGCCCTTGTGCCCCCCAATGAATTTAAACGTAATACCCTCTCATCATACATTGGTGAGAAAAAATGCTTGAAGGATTGATACCCTGGATCGCCGGGGGAATAATAGTCCTTGTCCTCGTTATTCTTGTCCTCTACTTTGTAGGGATCTATAATCGCCTGTACACTCTTAAAAACTCATCTGAGGCGACGTTAGGTCAGATCAGGGTAGCGATGAAGAAACGGCTGGACATGATCGACCAGCTCCTCGGAGCTGTAAAAAGTTATGCAAAATTCGAACAAGAGACCCTGCAGAAAGTAACGGCGATGCGGGCCAGCGTGGGTACAGCAGGTCCCGGGGACCTGAACAAGATCGAGCAGGAATCCCGGTCCCTCTTCGGGAGACTTATCGCTGTTGCTGAGAATTATCCCGACTTAAAAACCAGTACCACGGTATTGAACCTGCAGGAAGCGATCAAAAGCGTTGAAGATGAGATCGCCCGCCAGCGGTATACCTACAACAACATCTCGCAGCAGTTCAATATCCTGTGTGATACGATCCCCTCTAGTTTCGTTGCACGGATGATCGGGATGAAAAAGTTGGATTACCTCCAGTTTGAAGAGCAGATCAATACACCTCCAAAGATTGAGTTTTAAAGGTTGAAGGCCCATGAGCGAGCTGAAGCAGATCGTATCCCTCGTCATTATCTCGTTGCTGGTGGCCGCAGGGTTAATCTTCCTTGCGGGGGCACTACCCGGGTGGATCGAGGGTGACCTCGTGGTCAGCCACTACGATGCGGTGCTGCACGAAAACGGTAACCTGGCAGAGCATTATGACTATGATGTGAAAAACAGCGGGCAATACCGTATGCTGTACCGGTTCTGGGAGGCCCCGCTTGTAACAACTCCTTTGGGTAAGCCCAGTATAGAATTTGTAAGCCTGACAAACCCCCCGGGTACTACCGGGTACGTGAAGGATGCCGGTTCCAGCGTGACGATCGTCGGAAGTGGCGGGGACCAGGACCAGAAGGGAAAGATCAAGCAGCTTGCCGAGCTCAACGAGATGGGTGCTTTCCAGCCATCATATTTTAATGCGGGGACCTACACCCTCGAAACGGTAGTGCTTGTGCGTCCACCCCTGGAATATGACGGACTGGATGCACACCTGAACCTCAAACTCGTTGACCGGCACATCCCCTACCGGGATATCAGGATTGCAATTCCCGCCCGTTATGTAAAGGACGTATATCCTCACCCGGCTCACCTGAAGGTGGAAAGAAGCGGTGACCAGTACCTGGTTACCGGGTCCGCAGCGGCCGACGAGACCGTTGGCATTGAACTCCTCCTCTCGAAAGATGCGATCCCGGTGATGGCCGGTTACCCAGTATATGTGGCGGACGTTGCAGAAAAGACACGTGCTGCAAATCCCTGGTACAATAGTATCCCCTATCCGCTGGCCGAAGTGATTCGGGCCCTCGGGATCGCCGCACTGGTACTCACGCCGTTTGTTTTTATCGGGATATTCTACCGTTACGGGCGAGAGAAACCATTTACGGTTCCAAAATACCTGAGTTTCGTCCCGGACCCGACAAAAAAACCCTGGGTCGTGAACCTCCTGTTCAAGGGGGATGCGATGACATTTGATGAGGATGGTTACTATGCCACCCTGATCGATCTTCACCACAGGGGGATAATCCGGATTACCGAGAAAGAAGGTGACACGGGGGTCACCATTGCACTTCTTGAAAAGGTACCTGATGATATCTACGAGCAGAGAGTGCTCGGATTTCTGAAAGATATTGCCAAGGACGGGGTTGTGGATACGGGTGTCATCCAGGAGCTCGCTAAAAAAGCAAAGACCAGTACGGGCGCCCAGTCAACGATCCTGCAATACCAGCGGGAACTATCTGATGTGACACGGCGTGTTGACCCGAGACTGATAAACGAATATATTGTTGACGGTCGCGATCACATTATTCCCGTTGCATTAATTGGGGCTGTGTTCCTTGCTCTCTCGGTCCTCCTCCTGATTATATCCCCTGTTCTTGGACCGATTCTGGTACCTGCCGCAATCCTTTGGGGCGGTGTACTGGTCCTCGCAGGAATTGCGTTTGCATGCCCGTCGACACTGTTCGGGCACTGGAAAGATGATAAGTATAAAGAAAAGCTGGAATGGGATGCATTTGCGTATTTCCTGTCTGACCTTGTATTGATCAAACAATATTCACCGGCGGATCTTTCCCAGTGGGGGGACTGGCTCGTATACGGGACGGCACTCGGGGTCGGGAAGCATGTTGAAAAGGCCATGAAAGAGCTGAATGTTCATATCCCTGAGGCCGGGGTGCCACTTGGACTGATGTATGGGGCGTTTGTCCCGATTGTTGCATTTTCTCCCCCATCGCAGGGTGGCGGTGGCGGATTCGGGGGTGGAGGATTTGGCGGCGGTGGCGGGTTCGGCGGCGGCGGAGTAGGTGGGCGCTGAATGCCCCACTAACCATTCCGTTTTATTATTCCGAAAATTATTTCATGATTTTTCCGGTGTTATGCTGTTATGCAGGAAACGGGGTTCAATGGTGTGTTCGGATGAAACGATATTCGACATTGCCATTGGTTTATGCCCTACCGACGATTGTTTTTAGGCGGTAGTATGAAAATCGTGAGCTTTTTTCATGAAGTACCGCGTGTAACGTCGGGTGGCTCCGGGTATGGTATGAAACGGGGGTCCCGGGTATTTGTCCCTGATACCGGCTAGGGAAACCAAAACATACATGGCCCCGAAATCATCGCACCCTGATTTTGTCTAATCAATTAGTTTAAATCAAGACCCGTAGTAGCTTATGAGCAGATCATTATGCAATATACCGAGGGAAAACCGGGCAGGGTTTTTATCGTCCGGGTAGACCATGGAGAAGACCTTATTGCGACCCTGGTGAAGTTCCTTACGGACCACCAGGTAAATTGTGGCTACATCAGGTTTATGGGAGCGCTGGAGTCCGGCCAGATTGTTACGGGGCCGGAAGTTCTCTGTCTCCCCCCGGACCTGCACGTTGAATCCTTCTCCGGAGGTTGGGAAGTGATTGGGATGGCCACTATCACGCCGGATAACAACGTGCCTCACCTTCATATCCATGCCTCCATCGGCCGGGGGAAACGGGTACTGACAGGCTGCCTCCGGGGAGAAACTATCACCTATATTATCGTTGAAGCAATCATTACCGAATTGATCGGGGTTGATGTGCGAAGAGGACCTGACCCTGTAACCGGAATGCTGCTGCCAGCCCATGAGAAATAGAAGCGATGAAGATGGCCCGAAGCTACTGCAATGAATAGTCCTCCTGCGATCATAGGGTCATGCCAGATCCCAAAGACCATGACACTTCCTCCACCCCATTTTCTGCCGATGACCAAAAAAGAGGGAGCGAAGCTGGGTATCAGTCAGTTTGATATCATCCTTGTAACCGGTGATGCATACGTTGATCACCCCTCGTTTGGTACGGCATTAATCGGGCGGGTCCTTTGGGATGCCGGGTTCTCGGTCGGGGTAATTGCACAACCAGACTGGAAAGGTCCCGCTGACCTGGTGAAACTTGGAAAACCCCGCCTGTTCTTTGGGATAAGTTCCGGAAATGTCGACTCGATGGTGAATAATTATACCCCTGCGCAAAAGATCCGGAATGACGATGTCTACTCTCCGGGAGGAAAAGGAATGCGGAGACCGGACCGGGCCACCACAGTCTATGCTGACCGGTTGCATGCCCTCTTCCCAGGCATCCCCCTGGTCATCTGTGGTATTGAAGCTAGCCTCCGCAGGTTTGCCCACTATGATTACTGGTCGGATTCAGTCCGTCATGCAATTCTTGCAGATGCACCGGCGGACCTCTTAGTATTTGGGATGGCAGAGAAACAGGTCGCTGGGATTGCACAAGCCCTTTCACGTGGGGAACCGGTTGGGTGCCTCAGGAATATCCCCGGTACCTGTTACCGGATGTCACTATCAGAATGGCGGGGTGCTGATCATGGGGGTCATATCGTCCTTCCGTCGTTCACCGAAGTATCAACAGATAAGCAGGCGTATGCAAGGGCATTCTCTCTTCATTACCGCGAGCAGGACCCGTTCAGGGGCAGACCGGTTGCACAGGTCCATCCGAAAACAGTTATCATACAAAATCCCCCGGCACAACCGCTGACAATCGAGGAACTCGACCACATCTATGGACTCCCCTATTCGAGAAAACCACACCCGTCTTACCGGGAACCTGTTCCGGCACTTGAACCTGTCAGGTTTTCGATAACAAGTCACCGGGGGTGTTTTGGGGGGTGTTCTTTCTGTGCATTGACGCATCACCAGGGTAGGATTGTGCAGAGCAGGAGTGTAGAATCGATTATACGGGAGGTTGAGGCGATGATCAGGATGCCCGGGTTTTCCGGGATTGTCCAGGACGTCGGGGGCCCGACGGCAAACATGTATGGGGCGTCCTGTGTTTCATGGAACGGTACCGGGGCATGCGTTGACCGTAATTGTACCACCTGTAATAATCTTGCAACCGCACACGATCTCCAGGTTACGCTCCTCCGGCGGTTGCGGAGTCTCCCTGGAGTGAAACGGGTGTTCATCAGTTCCGGTATCCGGTATGACCTCTTCGATACCGACCCGGACGGGTACCTGAAGGAAATCGTATCTTCCCACACGTCCGGGCACCTCAAGGTCGCACCGGAACATATAGCCCGCCATGTTACGGACCTGATGAACAAACCCGGGAAAGAATCATTCGAACATTTCTGTCAAAAATTTGAAGCATTGGGTAAGGTTACCGGGAAGGAACAATATATCCTCCCGTATTTCATGTCGGGACATCCCGGGTGCAGAATGGAAGACATGGTTGCGCTTGCGCTGTACCTGCGGGACCATTCCCTGTACACCGAGCAGGTGCAGGACTTTACGCCGACCCCGATGAGCATCTCCACCTGCATGTACTATACAGGCCTGGACCCTTTTACCCTTAAACCCGTATACATCCCGAAAGGCCGGGAAAAACAGGTGCAGCGGGCGATGTTGCATTATCGGGACAAGGAAAAGCAGGACCTCGTCAGGGAAGGGTTAACAATGGCCGGGAGGGCTGATCTCATCGGTCCCGGGAAACAATGCCTGGTTGCACCTGTACCCGGGAGGAAACCCGTCAGAAGAGACCCGCATCCGGGCCCGGGTTTTCCATCCGGGCGGCAGGACCAAACCGGTGCGGGTACAGTACCCGCCCCCGCAAACGTGAGAAAAAAGGAGCAGTGATTAATCGTTCATTCACGTCCACAGGTATGTGGCATATCCATCCCCTGGTTATCGCATGGGGCACATCGTTCAAGCTTTTCATCGATAATACGGTAGGCATTCGCAAGGACCGATGAGTTGGAGATCAAACCTGCAATGAGGATCACTTCAAGGATCTCGTCCCGCGTTGCGCCTTTTTTTAACGCGGCCTGCATGTGGTACCCCGTACAGTGCTGGCACCGGAGTGCAGCTCCGACCGCCATACTGATTAATTCAACATATTTGGGGTTGATTGCACTTTTTTGTGTCACGGTAGTGCTGGCACCGGAGTGCAGCTCCGACCGCCATACTGATTAATTCAACATATTTGGGGTTGATTGCACTTTTTTGTGTCACGGTCCCTTTATAGAGCAGGTGGGAGATGAGGACTTCAGGCCGTTCGGCCATTCTTTTGAAAATAAGTGGTGTCCGCCCGTACTCATGTTCGATATCTTCCAGCCATTGATGTGAGGTTTCGAGGGCCCCTTTCGCCACAATCCCATTTAGTAATTCTTCAAATTCTGACATATCATTCATTTGTCTGGTACTCAGGCATCATTATGTTTGGTGTTGAAAATACCTGGTGGTGGAATTGGGATAACGCATATTCCATTGAAGGACCAGTTGCAGAGGTTCCAGTACCCACCATTAAAATTTCTGAATAACAAGGTAATTTTCCCTTGGGAATCCTCATTTGCGAGTAGTTAAGAACCAAATGTTGTAACCGGGTAGTACTATTTTCGTACTGATACGCACTTATTTATCAGAGACCGAATAACCCAATAAACGGTGAATTTTCATGAGATCCCGTAAAATATCAATATTTATTATCTTCGCCCTGCTCT
>JAPKXR010000380.1 GCA_026394715.1 Methanomicrobiales archaeon
CTTCCCAGAGATAGGCGGTCCTGTAGTTCCCGGGATTCAAGGGGTTTCCTGCCCCGCCCTCGTTTCCTTTATTGAATGGGAGGAAATAGGTCGAGCCACCCGCGAGCTTGGTGGTCATGTATACTTCATCGGGGTCTACCGCGAAATGGACCAGTGCCCTCTTTTTGAACTGGAAGATCAGGTCGTTAGGGTCACGGTCGAACTTGTATTGTTTAATGGCATTTTCATAGGTCTGGCCACTCATGGGGTTTTTTAGTTCGACTGTTGCAACCGGGAGTCCGTTGAGCGCAAGGACGATATCGAGGGAATTATTATGCTTTTCGGAGTATTTTACCTGGCGGGTGATGGTGAGAAGATTGGCCTTGTATTTCTCCAGTATTTCCGGGTTGAGCCCGCTTGCCGGAGCAAAATATGCCACCCGGAAGAGTTTTCCAAAGCATTTGAACCCATGGCGGAGAACACTGAGGCATCCTTCATTGGGTGAGTCAAGGGCTTTGGCCAGCTCCTCGAGGAGGACCTGTTCTGCCCGGTCTTTCTGGAGGTTTGCGAGGTACTCCCATTCTTTGGGCTGTGTTTCTTTGATGAACGGGATTAATACCGACGGATCGAGGCACCGTACCGGATCGAATGCCTCTTTTTTTCCATCCAGGTACCCGCCGTGTTCAAGGAGGTACCATTCGATGGCTTTTTCGAAGGCAATTTCACGGTGGTCTACGGGCATTATTCACCTGGAGTGGCATGCATAAAAAATCGCATTCGCGATAAACTTTTCAAGATCCCTATCATAAATTTTCCATCTTATCAATTGATAGGAATTTCCAGACGATAAAGATAGAAGATCGAAAAATACCTCCTCTGATCAACAGGACACGGTGTCATATATTGATCTGGGGAGATATGCGGATTTATTATAGTTTATGATATAACCGTATCGTATGACAAATAATGAGTCCAAAAAATTTTGGCTCATCATCAACGGTAAGATTGTCACAGATCATAAAATTGAGGCATCAACTTTTGGAAAATTACTCACCAACCTGCAACATGTGATTGATGCAATACAGGAAGCAAAGTTCAAAGGATACAATAAGAAAGATTTTATTCTCTATCTGACAGAAATTGAGCCTGGAAGCGTTGCAGCTTCGTTGCAACCGAGTGGTTTTCAAACAGATCTGCTCAGTGGGTCAATAGTTTTCGAAGAAATGGTCAATAATCTTGAAGATTTAATTAAAACTCTCATTGACAGCACTGAAGGGTTTAAAACGAAAATTGATGATGAGTTCCAGTTACCATATGATAAAATCCGGTTCCTGGAGAGTTTCCGTGGAATGCTTTCCAAGAGGAATAAATTTAGTGTAAGCATCGGATACGATATCGCCAAACCCTCGCATCCAGTTTCTTTGCCGGCGCATCGTGAAGGGTATATCAAGGACCTCATCTCCGAATATTATGAGAAATCATCCGTAGAAGTGAAAGGGATAATCATGAGGGTCAAGGGGGATGACCCGCGATCCTTCACCATTAAAACTGAGACTGATGATACAATTCGTTGTGTTTACACCCCGGAAACTCAAAAAGATGTAATGAACCTCTTCAAATCACCGGTGATTGTCAGGGGGTTACTTAATAAAAGGAGGAAACTGAAAGAAATGGAACTGGTAAAAGATATACGGCCGTTTTCCTCGATGACATTTACTGAACTGGGGGGATTTTCTTTTCTTCAACCACTTCCTATCCGGGTTTCGTATCATGACAAAGACGATCAATGGGGCCTCGAAAATGATGAGCTTACTCTTTCAGGATATGGAAATTCCTTTGGCGATGCCTCTGTCTCCCTGAAAGAAAGCCTTGAATCCCTGATAATAGGAATCCTCGTCTTTGATGAAGCATCACTGACGGAGAAATCAAGGGAAATCAAAAAGAACCTGCAAAAATTCCTCAATCTGGATCAACTGAATGGAATGATCGACGGAATCGAGATTGAGAGCTGATCATGCCGGTTAAAGCGAGGGAATTTGACAGGGTTCTTACCACGAAAGGTTTCACCTCTCTTTCCCAGAACGGACACAAATATTTTTACCTGTGGGACTTGGACGGAAAACAGACTCTTGTCCGGACCAGAAGAAGTTCTCACGGGAACCTGAAGGATATCTCTGATGATATTATCTCTGCTATGTATAAGCAACTCCACTTCGCCAGCAAGGCGGATTTCATGAAATTTTTCGAGTGTACGGTATCTCATCAGGAATATGTCAGTTGCCTAAAAATGAAGGGAATTATCTGATATCCCTTTTAATATATCTCATTTAGTGAATGGGTATATTTGGGAGGATTTGAGAGACCCCCGCCATCATCAGGCGTACCAGTACCTCATTGGCGACATTAAAAGTAACACCACCCATTTTGTTGAAGATCTCTTTAGCCTGATTCCACCGGCCTTCATCCCGGCAGGCATCGAGGAAATCATGACCGGCCCGGGTCATCCTGTGAACTCGAACTATTGGTGTATATTGTCTGTAAATAGACCGAACCAGCCCCTCAATAAGTCCTTCATCTTTCATTAACACAAGATGATACACAACCTCGTCATTTGAATTACCCTCAAGAGCTATTTGGTCCCCGATGAAACCACGAGGCTGCGATTCGAGGTACAAAAGAATTGCCCGGATCAGATCAAAGTCACGTTTCATGCAATCACTTCTGGTCGAACATCAATTTTTCCGGTAACAGCAGCGGATATTAGGGCGGAACGGTATTCTTTGAGAATATCGAGTGATTTTTTGATTGCTGAAATTATTGATTCGATACGTGAATTATTTTCAAGAATATAATCTAAAATGATATTTCTTATTTCCTTTGGGGGCAGGGTAATCGGCAATTCTTTAATATTTGTAGCAGAAATCGAGGCCAAATTCGTCGTCTGTTTTGCCATTAATGCAAAATAGAATTTTGCATAACTTGAAAGTGTTATGAGATCTGTCCATTGAGAATATTCCATATTATAGGGTCGGACGGCAAATACGTGATTTTGGTGAACGCAGGGTTTTATTTCTTCCATCCAAATAGCACCTCTCCCCAATTTATCCTTATCCCCACCTTCATTCATCAATATATCCCCTTGTTTCAACGAATAGCGTTCTAATTCATCCTCTCCAATTTCGATGTTTGTGATGTCTGATAAATTCACAAAGCCATCCTGGACATTGGCCACCCTCAAATACGGGACCTCAATAATCAGTTTTCCTGTCAAATCTCTTCCCTTTGTAACTCCGCCACGTACATCAGCTAAAACTTTCAGCTTGATGACGCTCCACCCCACCGGCACCTCCCCAATCCATTCCACCCCCGAATCCTTCATCTTCGCATCCGGGTCCCTCCCCTTCGTCACCGCATGGCTGATGAGGGCGGCCCGCTTCTCTTCGAGGAGTGCAATGAGACGCTCTTTCTTCTCGATAAGGGCATCGATGCGGGCGGTCTCGCGATCGAGGAAGGTGGCGATGGCGGTTTGATCTGGGAGGGGGGGGAGTGTAATCGCTAAATTGTGAATATTGTTCCGATTCAATGTCCCAACAACACTTCCTTCGCTTACACTTTTTATGTCAATAATTTTTAAGAGAAAAAACATAAATCGAGGATATGTTCCATGAAATTTCTTTACATAAATTGCAGTATTATGGGGCCAGTAATCAGTGCGTATATAGTTGACTTCTCCGACACTTCCACTTCGCCCTATTGTTATTCCAGGGCCAAGAGATCTAAATTCATTATGAAAACCTATGACTCCGTTTGAACCACAAACGGGATATTCACCTTCAATAAATTTTGTTGAATCTAAATCATAGCCCCTTTGTAAATAAATTGCTGTTTTAATACGGGTTACATCCCACCCATCCGGTACCTCCCCTAGCCATTCAACCCCTGATCGCTTATACGATGGATATAGTTTCCATTTCCCTGGTACTGGGATTTGTGGGTTTTCATTCATCAGGTCCATTCCCCCGGTTTTCAAATCCTTCATCCAGTTCTATGAGGAAATGTTCGGTGCGGGTTACACCAATATTGTTCTCAATTAAAATGTCAACGAGCTGTTTCCCGTTCATGAGTGCAACCGGTGTGGCATCCGGTCGTTCCGCTTCTATCTTTGCCCCTGTGGAAAAATCACTTGTCGTAATAACTAGACCCTGTTCATGGGCCCCTAATGATCCCCTGACCTGCTGGATAACCGGCGCCAGGATGTTTTGTTTATAACGCTTCACCTGCACCGCCATCTTTGTTTTAATCACATCACCCACAACAAGCGTACCTCTGACATCTATCCCCCCATCCCCAGATGCCGGCGTAACTGAGACTGATTCAAAACCAATCGCCGAAAGAAGATCTCCAATCAACGCTTCAAATTTTACCGGGTTCATCGCTAAGACCCGCTGGTAGAGTTGTTCTTTGATCTCGTTGTTGTGGCATTCAATTTCCTGGGCGAGTCCACGTTCATGCCAATCGGTCGGTCCGAAATAACCATTGCCCACCATCTCAAACCGGGAGATATCACCACGTTTCGTATTACGCTTGATATCGTAGAAAATCTGGGTATACATCGTCGATTCAGGGGTCAGCCCCTGTGTTTTAATCAAATGTAGAGCAAGGACTTTTTTCGTAATATCCCGGTAATGCATCGGTTTCTGGTCTGCATGTTCACGGAGCACCTGCTCTGCAGCATCAGTAAACGAGAGAGTCACCCGGTCCGTAGTTGCTAAACCGATTTCCCCAGCTCCCGCGAGACCATAGATGCCGGGACCATATCTCCGGAACCTCGATTTTATTCCTTTATTATTTATGTCGGTTACCAGTTGGGCATTGACAGTATGAGCCGGTGTTTTCCCTTCCGACTTCCAGAGATTTTGTTCAAAGATACGTTTGGTAATTTTAATATAGTGGAGTGGCTCCCCGGATTCTTTCAGAACGGTATTCACCGCGTCAAGTACGCCCATTATTGCTCCTGGTATTGTCAGAATTCCCTATGAACCGGGGTTGATTGAAAACCTTAGTATCCGAACCCGTTAGGTTGTCCCTCATCGAATACACACAAACGTTGTTGTGCGTTACGTAACTGGCTTTCATGACGCACAAACGTTGTTGTGCATAATTGATAAC
>JAPKXR010000055.1 GCA_026394715.1 Methanomicrobiales archaeon
AAATGGGTACCCTGACACCAGCGAGTTTATCCGGTACCTGATAGATAACGAAATGGGATCTCTTCAGGGGGAGAGCGAAGATCCGTTTATAATAAAATTACGTGCTTCGTTGAAGAAACCTGAAGTAAAAAAGATTATTCATGAGATATTAAAAGAAAAGTAATTGTTTTATTCTTGTATCTGTTTTTTTAAGTATTCCATTCCCTCTTTAGACCGTAGGTATTTAATCAATTTCTCTTCAAACTGGTCTTCGGTTTCTGGATTTGTTTTTATGAGAACAACCCCTTTCAATATGGTTACCTAACTGTGCCTTTAAAAAAATTACATGGTTCCTGGTCAAATTAATGTATGCCCAAAAAAAACCAAGAACGTATAAAATTGTTCCTAACCAGAATATATCATTTCCTATCGTAGCGATTTGTACCGTTGAAAAACTGGATCAGGTTTTGATTTGGGAGAAAAATATTCGACCGAAACACGAAGAAGAATGGAATAGATATTCATAAACAATTAAATTGGCATCCTCTGCATATTATAGGTTCTAACTGGCAAATCCGGGGCGATTACGTTAGAAGTATTATAAGCCAGGAGGGGACGTACTGAAACGAGGCCGGACGCTCTGCATTCGTTTTTTGTTCTGGATCCCCAACCCACGGCATCATTGATTTTTTCATGATAATTTGTTTACACGAGACCGACAACGGCATGGTGGAGGATGTCAAGGGTCCTTCTTAATGCCCGGCCTGCATCACGCAGGTGGTGATAGATCTCCCTCTTTTTCAAGGCGTCCATCGGGTTATCTGTCCTGAACAATTCCGCCATTCCTGCAACATACAGGGTCTCAATCTCGTGGTCTGCGTCACTGGCTTTCCTGATCAGGTCTTCAACCTGGTTCTTATTGGTGTTCATGATCTTTACCCCTTTCACCGTGAAGCTGCAACCCCTGAGCAGGGCTTCTGCCATGGCGAGTATTGTTTTGTCAGCACCGACGCCGAAGGTATACATCTCGATGGCCGTCTCTTTTGAAAAGTTCAGGAGGTAATCCATCTGCCGGGAGAGGTCATAGATGTCCTGCCGGTCAAACGGGGTGGAGAATGAGTTGATCAGTTTATCTTCCATTCGGTGACGCATGGCATCAACTTCTTCTTCAATCTGCACCATGTGAACAGGATCTGACAGGGGGCTGGAATTGAGCCAGATGACAAGAGTTTCTACACCGGTAAGGGTTTTATCTGCCTGCTCTGCAAGCATCTCTTCAAAGTTGTATTTCCGCGGAAAAATTAAGTTGAAAATATTTGGCTTTGTCTTTTTTTCAGATTCTGAATTTTTTTCACTCATATTCGTTCATACTCCGGTGAATGGGGTCATAACTGTATACATCGCGGCGGCGGCGAGGGTTGTTATGGGGATTGTTACCAGCATTGCAATGAGAATATCCTTTCCTACCGACCATTTAACTCTTCGTGCATTCTCTGCAGCCCCTACCCCAAGTACCGAAGAGGTGATGACCTGCGTTGAAGAGACGGGCGCCCCGGCAATCGTTGAAATCGCTATCGCGACACCCGAAGAGAACTGTGAATCAAAGGAATGGATAGGTTCAATTTTAAATAACCTGTTGCCGAGCGTATGCATGACCCGCCATCCCCCACCTATTATCCCTGCACTCATCAGTACAGCACAGGCAGCGCGGGCCCATAACGGCACATCGAGGGTAGAAGACTGCCCGGCGGCGAACAACACCAGGGCGATGATCCCAAGCTGTTTCTGGGTATCATTAGCCCCGTTAAAAAAACCCATTGCAGCCGCTGCTACCCAGTTAAGGCGTATAATGCTTGAATTGATATGCCGTTTTGCATTCATGAGCAGCAGCATGGTGACCTTGTGCAGTATAAAACTGCCGGCAACCCCGATAATGATCGAGAGAATGAAAAATACGAGGATTTTTACGACCCCTTCAAGCTGGTGAGACGGCCCGGCCAGGCCACCGATACCCCATAAAACGCCGCCAATTCCTGATGATGCAATGCCTGCACCGATCAGGCCTCCTATTAACGCGTGGGTTGAGGAAGACGGAAGGCCGAACCACCAGGTGATGAGGTTCCAACCGATCGCGACGGTTATTGCGACAAACATTATCCATACGGTTGCAGCCCCTGAACTGGTGGTGATCAGTCCTGACAAGGTAAATGCCACGGCACTTCCACCAAGGATTGCACCCAGGAATGATACGAATGCAATTAAGATAACCCCCTGCTTCGGGGTTGCGGAACGGGACGCAATAAGGGTTGCTGCAAGAGAACTTGCGTCCTGAAACCCATTGGTAAAGGTGAATATCAACGCGAGTAGTACCGTTATGACTGCAATTTCAAACATGGTCCCCCTGTTGGGTCGGCGCTGCCACCCGGGTACCGGCGGTCCGACGCCCGGGCCTGGTGTCGTCCAAATCCCGATCTCTTAACAGGATTCCATACGGTCTCGCGGGTATATGAGTTCTTCCGGGTACACTCCCGCAGTACGTGGGGCTTACTGTTACGTTTTTGACACCATGTTTTGCATTATTACCCTTCACGTTGCCGGGGTACACAACACGAATCCCTGTTCGTTTCGGGAGGTTGAAATACCTGACAATCACAGTATAATAGTTAAAAATTATAATTTTTCGGGTGACCTTTTTTTTATGGCTGATATCATTTGTCCTAATTGTAAATCAAAGGATACAGAGTTTGACGACCTTGTAACCACTGAAACCGGGCAGATGATAGCAAAGTGTCATTGTAATGCCTGCGCCCACAAATGGGATTCTCCGTTTGGGTTGTAACCCCGGTCGTCAATTTTTGGTAAGCTGGAAATTCCTGCCAGGTGGGCCTCAATTGTGATTGAGATGAGGGGCGGGGGCCCGGACTTCGGTGAGCTGCCGGTATTAAGTCGGCGATTCCGGATTAACGATTTTTTTATCTGGGAATTACCGTTAAAAAACCAAAATATCATCGGGGTCCGGGATGGCATGTCAGCAATCAGGATTACGCCGTACCCACGGTGCACTCATGCGGACTGCCTCACGATATCATAAAAAAAATCCCGCTCTTTTCCGGCCCCATTAATCCAAAAATAAGCGGATGGTTCATCATTGAGTCACCTGAATGTACCCAACCCCCCACCCGGCGGTGCCCGGATTTTTGTTTCTTAACGGCGCTGTTTCAGCCCGTTTTCGAAAATATTAAAATTTCAGACTTATTTTAAAAAAGCTTCCTTTTAGCCTTATTTTATCCGGACCCGGGCCCTTAATGGACCTGGATACCCGGTTCCCTGTCGTCATCAGGCAATGGACATTACTCCTGATCTGAGGTAACATTCTTTATGGGCTGCTCCGGGTTACGTATCCCTTTCGTGGATGTTGTCACCCTGCAGAATGTTCTGGCCCTCGCGCGCGCGGTTGGTCGCAGTCAGGACCTGCTCCCTGATAATCGGTTGAAACGGGCTTCGCTGCTCCCCCCAGGGTTCAACGCAAAAAAAAGTCCGGAATAATTATCCCGGCCTTCAGCCGGTACGGTTGGATCTGATCCAGTTGAACTCGACCCCTTTATCCGGTTGCGACGTGTACTGGCCAATCATTACCCAGCCTGTTTTCCCGCCATCACTTTTTGCGCCCCATATATCGTAGGAAGCCACCGCACGGTCACCCGCATCATTTAGCATCAGGGGGTTGCTTGTGCCATCATAGGTCCCGGCCTGCCGGACAAAACCACGTTTCAGTTCTTCAGGGCCGGCACCCGGGACAAGGGCCTTCACTGATGCGATCACCCAGACACCGTCGTAGAGTGCCAGTGGTTCAGCATCAGGTTCACGCCCGGTCTTTTCACGAATTGCCGCGGATACCCGGGTGGCATCACTACCAGGCCGGAATACTCCCCACATCGTCCCTGAAAATTGTCTCTCCGCCGCGAACCGGGCAGCAGCTGATTCTCCGGTAAGCCCGGGAAGAAGGAGGTTCCCATCACACCCAAACCACCTGATCCGGCTGAGGTTCGGCATGCCCACTGCCGCATCCATGATGGCAGGCACTTCGTTGAAGGTAATCGCATAAATGCCGGAATTCTCTACACCATACTGCGCGATAACGGCCCCTGCCTGCCTATCGAGATCTGATAACGTGGTGTTGAAACTGGTTGTTCCCGGTGCATAGCTGACCCCCGGGGCCATTATCCCGCCGTTTCTTGAAAAGGCGCCGGATGCTGAATTTTTGAGGCCTCTTCCCCAGATATCATCCCGCCATAGTGGGATGACCGCGTTGATGTTCTCGTGGACAAGGTAGGAACCCATCGCTTTTGCCTGGCTGGTATCATCAGAAATAAGCCGGTATATTGAATCATTCGCTATCGCAAGGTCTGGCGAAGTACTTCCTGTTGCAATGACCAGCATTCTGTTCTTATCAGTAAAGGGTTTTAATTCCGCGAGTTCTGCACTGCTAAAATAACCGATAATAATATTCCCGCCATTTGCATGGATCTCTTCGGCGAGCCTTCGGGTAGTTTTCGGGTCCCCGTTCGTATTGCTGATATTCACTTCAACGTAATATGGTGCACCGATGGAATCATAATAACGGTTGATCTCCGTCTCGGCCAGTTTCAGTCCGACGGCCCCGGTCTCCCCGTATGATTTCGTGTCGCCCGTGAGGGGGACGAGGGCAGGGATTGTAATGACCTGCTTGGTGACAGGTGATGGGACCTCCTTCACCGGCGAGGGGGCAGGGCTGGTGCATCCGGAAAAGAGTGCGCATAGTATTACCAGGATAACCAGGGCAGATAAAATTCGTAATCGCATAGTAGGCACTGTGAGGAAAAATCAGATAAACGTTGTGATGAGGTGGCCGGGACTACACCATTCTTATAACCCAGGTCGGGTGTTGTCTCTGCCAACGGGATTTGTAACACGGGTCCGTCAATTCATCCGGGGTCCCGCCCTGGCAGGCCTGTTACTATTCTGGTCCATTATCCCCTGCCGCTGCATCGCTGGTCTCCTCCCGGAAAAAATCGACCCATGCCTGCCGCGCCTCTTTCTGGATGACGGTTGTCTTGAGGTACTGATAAAGGGCATAAATGACCAGGAGGTACGCACACGTCCGTATAATAATTAAAGGCAGGGTAAGCGAAACTTTCAGCCCGGCCAGTGTCGCTGCATGTGATACGCCGAAAAGGCCAAACGCAATCCCTACATAGAGGGGGAGCTTCTCTCCGCTCTTTTTAAAGAGCAGGTAACCAAGTATCACGATAATGACACAAAGGGTAAGGTTGATAAAAATAATCGGGTCCCATTCTATTGTCATCGCCTGCTCACCATTGTAATAATCTATCTGTATATAGTTGCAATTAGGTTATTAATCCGGACGGTCGGGAAAATTACCGGGTACCCCAAACTGGCAACCCCGGGGAATCCTTATGGTAGAGAGGACACACGAGCGTAGTTACGGGGTAGAGGAAATGGAACGCACGATAATTGAAAACGTTGATTGTGTTGAGATGATGAAACGGATCGACTCCGATACCGCGGGAGTGCTCGAAAAAACACTGAATGATCTCGTGGCAACGGGGTCGAAATTGATTCTATGTGATTTCTCGGCTACCACCTACATCAGTAGTGCAGGTCTCCGGGTATTGCTGTCCGTTACAAAAACGCTGCTCCGCTCAAAGGGGAGGGTCGCTCTCTGTTCCCTCCGTCCCAATGTGGCCGAAGTGTTCACGATTGCCGGAATGAACCAGATTATTCCGATATATCCGACAAGGGAAGCAGCAATCAACATGTTGTCAGGAATATCCGTCCCCTGATACCAGGGGCCCTCATCTTTTATTATTGGTCCTGTCGTGCTATTGGACTAGTTCACTCTCATACCCGGCAACCCGCGTGATCTGGTGCCCGGTAACGGCAACGCCAGGAGATATACGATCCGGACCCACCCCGGTTCTTACCGGGTATACACACAATATCCCGGGTTTCATATCCATCTGCTGTGCACTAACGGAAATGAGACCACGGGTCCAATGCACAGTTTTTATTACGATGCACCACAAATTGTTCAGAAGGTGCACCGGAAAGAAATGCACTTCACAATGGCTGCATCATCCGGGCCGATGTCCTGACACGTTCATCGGGACGATTCCGTTGTCCCTGGAACGAGACAAGAGGGATCTCAAAACCGGGGACTGGCAGTTGATGTCCCGGCAGACAGCCAAAGGTTACCAGGAGAAGATACTATTGACTGAAAACGTAGATACAGGCAGGAACGATATCTTCCTGACCGATAATACTGCTAACCCGGCACCACTCGGGCTCTGTGCATTTGGTATGACCACATTGCTTCTGAGCATTCATAATTTAGGACTTACAACACTGTCCAGCCCGATCCTTGCCATGACAATCTTTTATGGTGGCGTCGCGCAGGTCATTGCCGGCATCATGGAATGGAAAAAGAACAATACATTCGGGCTTGTTACCTTCGGGAGTTTCGGGTTTTTCTGGATCTCGTTCGCAACAATCCTGATGCTCCCGGCGCTAGGGCTTGCAAAAGCTCCAGGTCCTGCTGAATTCGCAGCATTCCTGAGCGTCTGGGGTATTTTTGCATTGGGTCTTTTCGTCTGCACCTTAAAAATGCACAAGATCCTGATGATCACGCTCCTGGCAGTCGTACTGCTGGTAATCCTGCTCGTCGCAGCACAGCTGACTGGCAATCCACAAATCCTCCAGCTTGGCGGGGCAATGGGTATCATCGCCGGTGCACTTGCGCTCTATATTGGAATTGGCCAGTTGGTCAACGAAATCCACGGGAAAAAAGTGTTCCCCGTCTAACCCATTTTTCGCCCATCCTTTTTTTTATTCTGCCAGCCAGACATTTTTGTTTCAACGGATATTTTTTTTCTTTGTTACCCCCGCTCACCGTCTTTCGAAGGAATATCGGTAGTCAAGGGACCACTTAAAAAAGATTTAAAAGGATGGGCGTTACAATAACGCTTCATGAAAGGAATTTTCACTGCAGGTATCATCACCTGTCTTATCCTCACACTGGTTATTGCCGGGTGTACATCACAGCCGTCAGCACCTCCTGCAACAACGGTTGCAACCCCTGTTGTTACAGCAAATCCAACCGTAATCCCTGTTTCAGCTCCTGCACCAGTAACAGACCCGAAACTCCAGGGGAACTGGTTCCTCAAACAGATAGGAGAACAGGGTGGTGCTGCAGCGGTACTGATGACGAATGTGCAGATCACTATAAATTTTGATAACGCCGGAAATTTCCAGGGTAACACGGGATGCAACGACTACAACGGCCAGTACACGTTGAGTGGCCAGCAGATGTTCAACGGTAAGGGTATGACAATCGGCCCCATCGCCTCGACCAAAAAATACTGTGCAGAAATAGCGAACACGGAAACAACGTATTTCCAGGTCCTCCAGAAAGTCACCAGTTACGTCATCAATTCAAATGGCGAACTGACCCTTACAGACAACCTGAACAGCAACCTGGTCTACACGAAAAACCCGGCCTCACCAATGCCGAGGTTCTGACCCTCTTTTTTTCCACCTGCCCCCGGGGATCACCGACAAGGCATCTGAAAAAGTCTACCGGCTGGATAACCACTGACTACCCTTCACGTAACGCTGGTGTGAGCGCAGCTTCAACCGCACGGATGAGGGCTGCCTTGTTGATGGGTTTTAAAATAAACCCGTCAGCACCGTTATCTAATGCCGCCTGGATATGAGTACGGGCATTGTCTCCCGTCACCATCAGCTTTTTCATCCCGGGGTAGATCTGGTGAATCTGCCTGACCAGCTCAGTCCCATGCATATCAGGAAGATTGAGGTCAAGGAGGCAGAGTTGGTAGGTAGTTGATCGGACCTTTGCCAGGGCTTCTTCCGCTGTAGAAGCGATATCGACCGTGTACCCACTACGCTCAAGTATCATTTTGAAAATAGTCAGGATGTTTTCCTCATCGTCCACAATGAGAATTTTTATTTTTTCCATAGGACCCGGCAATCTCCATTTCCAATACTATTCAGTATGATGTAGTACCTGTTTTTTAATTGGTACGGAAACGTATTAAAAGCAACCGGCATTGATCGGGGATTCTGTTTATATTCGGATGAGCCTGGTTTGGGTACCTGGTCGTTTTCCCGGTTGACCTTTAAACAACCAAAAATATAACGATAGTCACGGGGATGCCAGGGCTCAGTTACGTCTTTGAACTGATGCACTGGACCTCGTTTATCCGGAGACAGCCCGGGTGTCCGCTGAGATGTTTTGTAACTATTGTCCCCGGTTCTCTTTCAGAGGGCAGGTGGAGAAGACAGATATCCCGGCGTCCCCCGTCCCCTCTCCTGCGCTATTTGTATCAATGTCCCTGGTACGATACCGGCAGCTCAATGAGCATCCCGTATCTCCCCGCTGTCATCAACGGCGCGACCGGGCCACGTGTAAAAGATCTCACCGTTAGACAGAACCCGCCCCCGGGGGTGTCCCCCGCGTCCGGCCAGGTAACCCCCGGGAGCTTTTTGCTACCTCCCAGGAAGAGCTGAATTGTTTTTAAAATGTAGAAAACTGAGTCTTCCACGACCTTCCAGATACAAGTATATAGCTACCTGCACCGCT
>JAPKXR010000354.1 GCA_026394715.1 Methanomicrobiales archaeon
AGTCAAGTCAAGTCAAGTCAAGTCAAGTCAAGTCAAGTCAAGTCAAGTCAAGTCAAGTCAAGTCAAGTCAAGTCAAGTCAAGTCAAGTCAAGTCGAGGCATGTCATGACTGCCATGGAAAAAAATAGCATCCCAAAAAAAGGTCGCAATACCCCTACCCCCGAATCCAGTTTCCCCATCATCGGGATTGGCGCTTCAGCCGGGGGGCTCGAAGCGTTTGAACTCTTCTTCAAAACGATGCCGGTTAATAGTGGCATGGCGTTTGTGCTCGTCCCCCACCTTGACCCGGGGCATGCAAGCATGCTCTCAGATATCCTCCAGCGAAACACCACGATGCTGGTTCACGAGGCAGTTGACCAGACCAAAGTCCAGCCCAACCACGTCTATATCATCCCGCCTGCAAAAGACATGGCGATCTTCCATGGCGCGCTCCACCTGAGTATTCCTGAACAGGCACGGGGACTGCGGTTACCCATCGACTCTTTCTTCCGGTCGCTTGCCGAAGACCAGGGGGAACGATCTATCTGCGTGATCCTCTCGGGCAGCGGGTCGGACGGAACTCTCGGGCTCCGGGCAATCCACGGCGCTGGCGGGGTCTCCTTTGTGCAGGAACCTTCCACCGCAAAATATGACGGTATGCCAACAAGCGCCGTCCAGAGCGGGCTTGCAACGTACGTCATGCCCGTCGATAAAATTACCGAACAGCTGGTCATCTATGTCAAGACCATCACTGATACCGGTGTTCCCCCAGCTCCTCCCGTCCCTACGGCATTAAGTGCCATGCGACGTATCATGATGCTCCTGCGGTCAAAGACCGGCAACGACTTTTCCCAGTACAAGCAGAGCACGATCCGGCGCAGGATAGACCGGCGGATGGTGGTGCATAACCTCACGGAAATGGACGCGTACGCCCGGTACCTCCAGGAGAACCCTGCCGAAGTCAACACGCTGTTTAAGGAACTGCTTATCAATGTGACGAGCTTCTTCCGGGACAAAGAAGCATTTGACGCTCTAGATAAAAAGGTCATACTCCAGCTTTTTGAGAATAAACCGGAGCACTATATCTTCAGGGTCTGGGTGCCGGGATGCGCCTCCGGGGAAGAGGCATACTCTATCGCCATGCTCTTCCGCGAGCATATGGACGGGATCAAACAGGAGTGGAAGGTCCAGATCTACGCGACCGATATCGATGAGGATGCGATCGCAACTGCACGGGCAGGCTTGTACCCGCCAAACATTGCGATCGATGTCTCTCCCGACCGGCTGCACCGGTTCTTTACCAAAGAGGATGCCGGGTTCCGGATAAAAAAAGAGATCCGGGAGATGGTTGTCTTTGCCATCCAGAACGTGATCAAGGACCCGCCGTTTACCAAGATGGACCTGATCAGCTGCCGGAATCTCTTAATCTATCTCGATACTGAACTCCAGAACCGAGTGATCCCGGCGTTCCATTACGCGCTCAAACCCGAAGGGGCGCTCTTTTTGAGCCCGACAGAAGGCATCGGGAATTTTACCGATCTCTTCACACCGCTCGATAAAAAATGGAAGATTTACCACGTAAAACCTTCTCTTGCATCCGCCCGGACACTTGTCGCACAGCGCTTCGCATGGACCGGCGAACAGACCGAAAAGGGACCGGTCGCTCTTCCCGGCAAGATGGACAAGACAAACTTTGCCGAACTCACCAAACGCGTGCTCCTCCAGTCCTTTGCCCCGCCATCAGTGATCACCGATGAGAACGGGGACATCGTGTACGTACACGGCGACCTCGGAAAATACCTCCAGCCGGCACAGGGACAAGCGAGCATCAATGTCATCGAAATGGCACGCGAAGGGCTCCAGATGGACTTACGATTTGCCATCCAGAATGCAGTCACGCAAAAGAAACCGGTAGTCGCAAAAGAACTGCCGGTCAGGACGAACGGCGGTATCCACGGGGTTAACCTCACGGTAAGCCCGCTTGCTGACCCGGAAGCAACCCGGGAGCTCCTGCTCATCAGTTTCCAGGACACCGCGCTGCCAATTCAACAGAGACGTAAGCCGTCAAAACGTGTGGGCGCAAAAGGGGCGGCGAAGCGGATCGAGGAACTTGAACAGGATCTTCTCTATACAAAAGAGAACCTGCAGGCGACGATCGAGGAGATGCAGGCGGCAAACGAGGAGCTCAAGTCTACAAACGAGGAATTGCAGTCCACAAACGAGGAATTGCAGTCCACAAACGAAGAACTCGAAACGTCAAAAGAGGAACTCCAGTCAGTCAATGAAGAGATCGTGACCGTGAATGCGGAACTGCAGGCAAAGATCGAGCAGCTCACCGGAGTCCAGAATGACATGAAGAACCTGCTGGAGAACGTCAATATCGGCACGATATTTCTGGATGACCGCCTCGCTATCAAGCGGGTCACCCGCGATGCGGCGAAAGTGTTCCCGCTTGCAGCATCGGACACAGGACGCCCGCTTGCTGATATCCGGTCACTGATACCGGATATTGACCTGATCCTCGATGCACAGGCAGTGCTGGACTCGCTCATCCCCCGGGAGAAACAGGTGTGCACGACCAATAACGAATGGTACCATGTCCGCATCATGCCGTACCGCACGGTCGAAAAC
>JAPKXR010000202.1 GCA_026394715.1 Methanomicrobiales archaeon
GGCCCGAGCTCGGTGATATCTACGCCGAGGCGCTTTGCGGTCATCTCAAGGAACCTGCCACTTGCCCCTGCACAGATACCCCCCATGGTAAAGGTCCCCGGGATCCCGTCCTGGACACTAATTGCCTTGTTGTCCATCCCACCGATATCGATTACGGTCGAAGGACCGTGCTGGCAGTCTGCAAGGAATACTGCTCCCTTGGAGTTCACGGTCAGTTCTTCCTGGATAAGATCCGCCTTGATCTTTTCCCCAACAAGGAACCTGCCGTACCCGGTTGTGCCGACAGCCTGGATCTCTTCCCGTTTAACTCCTGCCATATCAAGTGCCTGTTGTATTGCTACATTGGCACTTTCGAGCACATCGGTTGTTGGTAACCATCCGGTTCCGATAATTTTGTTATCCCTCATCACCACGGCCTTCGTCGTACTGGAGCCGGAATCCAGCCCGAGCGTGAGCCCGACCTGGGTTTCCCTTGCAAGCAGCGCTCTCCGCCGTGCGATGGTCGTCAGGGCTTCCATCCGTGTGAGCAAGGTCCCTGAGGTGGTCCGTTCGGTGAATGAATAACTGACGACCGGGAGCTTGGAGTTCTCATGGATGTACCTCCTGAGCTCGTTCCGGACAATAGCCGCCTCGGCACAACGGAAACAGGTAGCGATAAAGACCGCATCTGCCTCGACCCTTCCCTCAACAAGTGCCTTTGCCCGTGCAATTGCCAGCTTGAGGTCAGGGCTGCGGACATCAAGGCCGAACGCGGTGAAATCCCTTTTTATATCTGCGAGACTGATATCAGGGTAAAAAATCTCCGCGTCAACCGCTTTTGCGGCCTGGTCAATCTCTTTCTGGACTCCACTATATTCAGGACCACACGAGAGTTGTGCAATGCGTACCGGGGTAGTCATTTTGACCTCCCGAGTCCTTTGAGGAAATCCCTGATCGCTGCAACAAATTCTGCCCCTTCTGAGTCAGTCTTTGGGTAATTCAGTTCCAGCACAGGAATATCGCGTTTCTTCAGAAGGAATATGATCAGTTCGTTCGTCCGGGCACAACCCATGCAACCGAAGGCGAGATCTGCATCGTGAATAATGATACCTGCTTCAGCGTCCTCGATCATCGGGCCGTAGAGTGACATCCGGCCCCTGACCCCCGAGGGGACCTCGACAGCTGCATACTTGAGGCCTTTTTTCGGGTCTTCCGGGCTGATCTGGAGTGGGGGGGATTCAAGGCCTGCGGTCTGGATATGCTCCCGTATTGATTGTGCTGCGCTCAGGGGGGTGTGGCCGAACCGGGCAACAAGGTCAGAGAGGATCAGGCTGGTAGCGGGATAAATAAAAACTTTCGCCATTTTTTTCAGGGCTCCTGTGCTTCGACTAATTGTTTTAACTTGTCAATACCGAGTCTCGTTTCCGGTCCGGGAGATGGCGGGTGCGGAACAGATTGTTCATCACGAAGAGGGAGTGCGTGGAGCCCGTACGAGACGTGGCGGATAAGGGAAATTTCGAACTCATGTCCGAAATACCCTGGCCTTGCACCGCCGAGGTTCGCCCGGCAGCGCCGCGGGTCCCCGGGGGGGAACCCCCTGTCTTTTACAAAGATGTGATCGGGATCAAGCTCCCTTAATGCTCCGATTATCTTTTCCACTTCGTAAGCAGTTCCCGTGACCTGGAGCCCGAAACAGGTCTCCTTGATCATCGCACCTTCCGAGATCTCATATGCCCTGACGGCCAGGTCCTGTGGTGTCATCTCCGGTGACTCAACGAATACGTATTTCGTCACCGTCCCCTGGTAACGCGGAATGTATTCGTTCATCCCTTTACCTCCCTGATAAACACGATATCTTTCTCCCTGATATTTTTCAGCACGTCGGGGTTCCTGACCCTGCCAATGATATTGGTCCCTTCAAACGGCTCAGATGTGGGCCCGAACTCCCTGTGTGCAGATACCCGGATCCCGACAAGTCCTACCCCTTTCCTCGCTTCATTGGTAATGGCAAGGGCCCCTGCAGGGACCTCGCCCTGCGGAGTATTTTCAGGGATAATTTTCACACCTTTTGGTATCGCCGGCTTGAAAAGGTAGACATCGTCAAAAATAAAAAATGACGGTACCTGCCCGACATCATGGGACCAGAGGCCTGTGAGGATCCGGAATATTTCACAGGAGTCCGGTGCCGCTGCGTCATCGAGGACAATGTCGATCACCCTTGATAGCGATTCTGTACCGAGCGATACCGTTCCGGCGGCCAACACCTCGAGTGTTGTCCCTGGTACCTGCCCGACCACCACGCGGTCTCCCTCCTGGCTGTCGACCTGGGTTTTTACTCCACGCGATGCCGCAACCTGCAGGGCTTCACCGAGTGGAAGTCCGATCAGGTCAAACCGTGCTGGCGATGCCCGGGTACAGAAAATATCGTCCACCTTTGCAAGCCGGGCAATCTCTATCCCGTGGACTACCTGGGCCACGACGGTGTGAGCGGGGTTGCTTGGGACATCTGCGGTGTAAATATATATGGCACCCCGCGACCGGCCTTTTGTCCGGACAGTTACGGTCCCCTCCCGTCTTGGTTCTTTCAACTCAAGTGATACATCAACCTGGGTCCGGCGGCCATCAAAAATATGGGTGCTCGCGGCCCTGCCAACATGAAACGTCCCGTCTTCCAATGCCAGTAGCAGATGTTCAACGCTTCCTGCACAACCTGTATCGATATGGTCCGCTTCATACCCCTGCACGGCGAGATCGACATGGGTTACAATCTGCATCCCATCTTCAAGAAGGAGGTCCGGATCAGTCGTTGTAAAAGAACGGGTGGTGTCAGCCCATGCGATGACAGGGATTACATCCGTTACCCTGTCCCCGGCGCTCCAATGGTCCAGCACCCCGCGACCGGACACCACTCTCCCGATTACGCCCCCGTTTTCACCGGCGCCGTGGTCTGCAGAATGCCGCATCCTTGAAAATACCAGGTATGACAGGTTCGGGTCGTAGCCCCCGCACCCGAGGACCAGGTCCCCACGCTCGTATAGGTGGGGCCTTCTGTCCGGGACAATGTCAGAAGGGAACGGTCCGAAGGCGGCACTATACCGGTCTTCCCAGTGTAATTTCAGGCTGTCGATAAAGCCGGGGCTTTTGATGGATATACTACCGGACGCTGGGATCTCAACCCGTACTTCCCCTTTCGTGGTCAGGACCTGGAGATTTTCTGTCGCCTCCTTTTCCTGCGTGCCAGGCCGTATTACTGCCACGCAACAGAGCGGATCCCTGCCGGTGACTACCGATGCGAGCCTGCTACCTTCTGGCACTTCGCGGCTCTCCCCGTCGACCCGGATCGTAACCATTTCCATCCTCCAATTGATCAGGGGGCTGCCGGTTTGCTCATGACTGAACGTTCTTCTTCCGTTAGGATTGCAAGCACATCGGCTGTTTTTCCAATTGAGACAATTTTTCCGCCCCGCATCAGTGCCAACCTGTCACAGACCTCCCTGACAAATTCCATGTCATGGGACACAACAATGAAGGTCTCCTCCATCTCGTCCCGTGCATGCAGGATTGAATGTTTAACATCGAGTTTTGTGATCGGGTCCATTGTCCCCGTGGGTTCGTCCAGGACGACAAGCCTTGGTTCGCGGATCAGTACCTGGGCGAGTGCCACCCGGTGACGTTCTCCCTCGGAAAGCTGAGACGGGTACCGGTCGAGGATCTCTCTGCCCTTCTCTTCGGAAAAGCCTGACATCCGGAGCGTAATAACCGCTTTTCTTATTGCGAGTTCTTTAGGGAACTCAAGACCTATTGCATCGGTTAAGTTATCAAGCACCGTGCGATGTGGGAACAGGTCATATTCCTGGTGTAACAGCCCGATATAACATTTGGCCCGTCCCCGGTACTCAATACCGGGTTTTGTCATATCGATCCATTCATCCCCGATCTTCATGTTCATCTCACCGGATGTCGGCTCGATGATCCCGGAAATGATCCGCGAAAGCGTGGTCTTTCCTGCGCCACTCTTGCCGATGATACCGAATATTTCCTTGGTAAAGACTTCGAATGACACCCCGTTTACTGCCTTGACCACCCCGCGGTCAACGGAGATATACCGTTTGATGACATCCCTGGCAGAGAGGATTGGTTCCCCGATCTCGACTGCCTCGAACTCCTCCTGGTCATGGTAGTCTTTCATGAAGTGCTGTATGACGTCGGCTGGAGTGCCAAGCGCAGTAATCTTTCCATTCTCAAGGAGCATGGCCCTGTCAGCAACATCCTCGATGACCTGCGAGAAGTGGGAGGTGACAACCATTCCCATGTTCTCCTTTCCTGCGGCCTCAAGAAGCATGGCATGGACTATTTTTGCGGTGCCAGGGTCAAGTGTACCGGTCGGTTCATCTGCAAAAAGGATGAACGGCTCTTTCGCCAGCTGGCGGGCGAGTACTACCCGCTGTTTCTCACCGCCTGAAAGGTCACGGGCGATATGCATCATCCGGTGGGAGAGGCGGACCTGGTCGAGGAGGTCTGCCGCACGGTTGATGGATTTATCCGCCGGATAATCGATATCATCGAGTGCATGGAGGACGTTTTCAATGACCCGGTCGTCCCCGTAGAGTGCAAATGTCCTCTGGAACATGATCGCCGTACGGCTCATAATACGGCGTTTCAATGCAGTATTGTCATCATTCCAGAAATCAACGTCGAGTGGCCTGAGTGATGCTCCACATTTAGGGCACACCAGGCCATTTTTGCTCGGGACATCCATATAGTCGCAGCCTTCACATGCTGCAACATGGTAGATGATCGTTCCACTCGTCGGGGGTATCTCCACCCCTCTCATGAGCTGCATCAGGACAGTTTTTCCTGCGCCGCTCCTTCCGATAATCCCAAGGATTTCTCCTTCTGAAAGTTCAAAAGAAATGTTATCGAGGACTCGTTTTCCGTCAAAATCCATGCACAGATTTTCAACGGTGATCAGTGGGGCCATTCTTCACCTCTTCTAGATCATGTGCCGTTTTGGCATATTACTTTTTATATCCAGATATATCAGGATCCGGCACATTGGAGTTTTCTTACGATCTCAACAACCTCGCTCACGTTTTTCACAACATGACCTGCGGTCTTGTATAGTTCGTCTGGTTTCCCCCCGGACTGCTCCTCGGTGAGGATTGCAATATCGGCTTTTTTCATTGCACACAGGTCGTTGATGCTGTCACCGACCATCACCACCTGGTCAAATTCACACTGGAGGTCTGAAACGATCTGTGCCTTCATGGATGGTGTCGCCACGCCATACACCCGGTCACGCGGAATACCCAGGTAATCTGCCATCCGTTCGAGTTTTGTTACCCTGTCCCCTGACGCGATATAGGTGGGGACTCCGATCCTGTGAAGGGTGGAGATGGCCTCCTTGGCGCCTTCAAATGGCCTTCCACCGGTGGTAATCGTAAACTCAATGCCGGGCAGGGCCATGTTCAGGATGACCCCGCTGTTCATTGTCACAACCGCCTCCCGGCTACAATTTCTCCATACATCACGGATACACTGCTGGAGGTCCCCTGCCGTCGCATTGGTGTCGCTATAAAGGGTGTCCCCCACCTCCTCGGCGGCGACAACCTTCCTCGTGCAGCTGATACCAAACCCGATATTGTTCTCGACCAGGAACTCCGACAGAAGTTTACCTGGTGGCGTGTCCATTACCTCCCTCGAATGGAGGTGCATCACGACAAGTACCCGTTCAGGAGAACTGAAGGTGAGCATTGTGGTCTCAATACCTGGTAAGAGCTGGTTGTTCAGCACATCCTTTGCCACCCGGTAGGTATGGAGCAGGGTACCGGCACTATCAAAGACTACCGCGACTGACGTTGCAAATCACTCCCCATAAACTCTTTCTAGTTATTTATCCTTGAATAAATGAAGCTGGATGGTCCTTACTGATACTGCAGACAAGATAAAGAGCATGGAGGTCCGGGGGGCAGGTCGGATCGCCCGGGCGGCAGCGCTCGCTCTGGCAGAGCATGCAGAATCACTTGATTCCACCGATATAATGCAGTTTTCCGGTGAGATGAAGCGGGCAGCGGAACTTTTGGCAGGGACAAGGCCAACTGCTGTCTCGCTCCCGAATGCGGTGAATATTGTCATGGCGTCAATAGCCCACGCGATGACTGTGCCAGAAGCGAAAATGATGATTGGTTCGAAAGCCCGCGAATTTGTCCAGTCCTCGAACCAGGCGGTCGAACGGATTGGTAAAATCGGGGCCCGCCATATCAGGGACGGGGATGTTATCCTTACCCATTGTAATTCGGAGGCCGCACTTGCATGCCTTATCGAGGCGAAAAGGAGTGGCAAAGAGTTTTCCGTTTTTGCAACAGAAGTCAGGCCAAGGAATCAGGGCCTCCTTACCATCCGCGTGCTCAATGAAGCAGGGATCACCACGAATTTTATTGTCGATTCCGCGGTCAGATCGTTTATGAACGAGATAGACCTGGTGATAACCGGTGCTGACGCTGTGACGGTGAATGGCGCGGTTGTCAATAAGATCGGGACTTCCCAGATTGCGCTCGCCGCCCATGAAGCACGGACGAATTTCGTCGTCGCCGCAGAGACCTACAAATTCGCGCCGCGGACAATCCTCGGAGAACTGATCCAGATCGAGGAGCGCCCGGCAGGCGAAGTACTCCCGGATGAAATTGCGAAAGGCCTCCCGTATGTTACGGCAAGGAACCCGGTGTTCGACGTGACCCCCGCGGAGTACATTGACCTGATTATCACTGAATCCGGGGCAATCCCCCCCCAGATGGCGTATATAATTATCCGGGATTACCTTGGCTGGGACCTGTCGGAATTCGGGAAGGAATTTGATATTGACCACCACGATTAGGAGAGAAAACTACCATGTCGGATGTCATTGCATCATACTATTTCAGGCCCAGGGGTGACACCACCCCAAAAGAGGCCGCGCAAGCCCTTGCAGATGAAGAGACCACCGGTACATGGACCGGTATAACAACACGGATGGAATATGTGAAACATCTTGACGGGGTCGTGCTTGATGTAACCCCTTCAGGTAAGGGATATATCACCCGGATTAGTTACCCCGCGGATGTCTTTGAGCCGGGAAATATCCCCCAGTACCTTTCGGTCGTTGCCGGGAACCTTTTCGGCCTGTCGAGGCTGGAAGTAGTTCGGCTCCTTGATTTCTTACTCCCCGACAGCCTTGTCCCATTCAGGGGGCCCAGATACGGGATCCCGGGTATACGCCGGATGATGGGGACCACGAAGAGGCCGCATGTCGGAACCATCATAAAACCGAAGGTCGGGCTCACACCGGATGATACGGCCTCGGTTGCCTACCAGGCTGCAATTGGCGGGGTTGACCTCATTAAGGACGATGAGACTCTGACTGACCAGAAATTCTGCCCGATAGAAGAACGGCTACCGAAGGTGATGGCCAAACTCGACGAGGCCAGGGATGAGACCGGTCATGTGGTCCTCTATGCGGTCAATATTACTACCCGCGGGGACCAGATTGTCGAACGTGCAGAACGAGCCATTGAACTCGGGGCGAATATGATTATGATCGACGTGATTACTGCCGGGTTTGGTGCACTCCAGGCCCTTGGAGAAGCACCCGGAATCAGGGTACCGGTCCATGTCCACCGCACAATGCATGCGGCAATGACAAGAAATCCTGAACATGGTATTGCAATGAGGCCCCTCGCCCGGCTGGTGCGGATGCTTGGCGGGGACCAGCTCCATACCGGGACTGTGAGTGGAAAGATGGCTCACGCTGCAGAGGAAGTGACCGGTGACAACCGTGTACTGACCGAACCGGCATTCGGGATGCAACCGACATTCCCTGTTTCAAGTGGGGGGCTTCATCCCGGGAAGGTCGAAAAGGAGCTCTCCACGATTGGTACTGACATAATCCTCCAGGCTGGAGGGGGCATCCATGGGCATCCCGGAGGGACTGCCGCAGGGGCCCGGGCCATGAGGCAGGCAGTCGATGCGTTCATGGCAGGTATTCCTGCACGGGAATATGCAAAGGATCACTTTGAACTGGAACAGGCCCTCAGATTATGGGGTACCGACTAAGTATTAGCGAGGTGCGTTTGTGGAGATTGAATTTACAAAATTACATGGCAACGGCAATGATTTCATCCTGATCGATGAGTATGAGGAGGTGGCTATTCCCGACCAGATGAAAGGAGAATTTGCTGCATCATTCTGTGACCGCCATTTTGGTATCGGGGCAGACGGGGTGCTGTTCCTCTCGAAGTCTATCACCACCGGTGACCTGCGGATGCGCTTGTTCCAGCCTGACCAGAGCGAGGCGGAGATGTGCGGAAATGGTGTCCGCTGTTTCGCAAAATATGCGTATGATCATTCTCTTATCGGTACGAATGGGGTCATCGAAACAATGGCGGGCCCGATGCCTGTTGAAATGAACTACACCGGTGAAGATTTCATGGCAAAAGTCTTCATGCCAGGACCGAAATTTGACCGAAAGGAGATACCTGCGACCGGTTCCGGAGATTATGATGAGCAGATCGGAGATTATGAAGTATTTGCCGTGAATACGGGTGTCCCCCACGCGGTCATTTTTGTTCCGTCGGTGGAGCGTGTTGATATTACTGCCGTTTCACCGGGCATACGGCACCACGCGACCTTCCCCGCCGGTGCGAATGTAAATTTCGTTGAGAAGACCGGGACCGACAAGATACGGGTCCGGACTTTTGAGAGGGGTGTTGAAGATGAGACCCTGTCATGCGGTACGGGAGCCACTGCATGTGCCGCTATGGCGCACAAGCTCGGGTTTACAGGAGAAACTGTCAACGTTGAGACGGAGGGGGGCCCGTTGAACATCTATCTCGGTAAGGAGACGTTCATGGAAGGCCCGGCGAGCACCGTGTTTACCGGGGTTCTTCTATTCTGATTTTTTTTGTTGAAACCCGTTAACAATGTTGTTCAACACGTGGGGGAGGTGCGGGTGGCAGGACGGACCTCAGTTTTTGTCCCGTAATCAGGACCGTAAATGATCTTTGATGCAGAAAACCCCTTGCTGAACAGAGTAATGGACTGGAAGGATTTTTGGGATTTGTAGAAATCCTTGCGTATAATAAAAACGGTACCAGTGGTTGCTGAGACTGCAGGGGGTCTCGTCCCACCATTGTCCCCCCCATGAAGATAATCACCGGGAAATCATGGTTTTTGCCTTAAAATTGTTTGAAAAATCCAGGAATTCCAGCCAGGTTTCTTTCCCAACCGGGGCGTCATATCAGCGGGGCTGAACCCCGGAAGGCCGGGAAAATTCCCGAATAATCTGAAAACAGGTAAGGTTTTGTACCAGGGCATTTCTGCAGAGTCTATTTTTGATTTGTTTCATCTGCAGGCATGGTGTTAACGATGTTAACAACCCGTCGTTCTGAAGAATGCACTTTTTTTTATCGTGGTCCAGGTGATGACTCCTGCTCCTGTCCGGGTTCGCTGGTATTTCGTATACCTGTTTCGGTTATCACGAAATCAAAGAAATCTCCTGCAGGGAGTGATCGGTGTTTCATGAGGGTAGCACGGCGCACGGCCCCCTGCTCCCGGCTGAACCGGATTATCGATTTCGAGATGTGCTCAAGTGCCGTACCACCAAGCCCGGAATAGACATTTTTTACCACGTCCATGTAGACCTGGTTGGTAACCACCACGGGAATCCGGTACCGTTTTGCAAGCCCAAGGAGCAGGATAATCTGCCGGGTGAGTTTCTGCATGGCGTCCCAGCCTTTCTCGAGATTCATCCGGTAAAGTGCTGTTGCAGAGTCCACGATGATCAGGCCGACATTCCGGGTCCTGACCAGGGTATCCATCCCGGCGATCATGACCCCCTGCTGGTCAAAATCCGTTGGTTCGTAGATGTAGAGGTGCTCGGCGAGGTCCGCTGCATGTTCACCTGCGATCTGCCGGAACCGCTCGATGGAGAAGCCCTCGGTATCAATGAAAACGACAGATCTCCCTGAGAAAAGGCAGGTCACAGCGGCAAGGATACAGGCAGAGCTTTTTCCGCTCGCCGGTTCTCCAAAGAACTGGGTGATGGTACCCGGTTCTAACCCTCCGTTCAGCAACTGGTCCAGGTCAGGGCTCCCGCTCGGTAATCTTCCCGCGTCCGTTGGTATCACCTGCCACCGGGTCCGGTGAGGACTTTCCATGCACGTTCCTCGATTTGCCTGATGAGTTCTCTCGTGGGAAGCCCCAGTTTTTCCGCTTGGACACGTGCCTCATCAAATTCTGCCTTCAGGGTGTAACACCGGTCACCCATCCACCCGCATTTTACCGGAACTTCGATGGTGGTCCCCTGGATCCCGAGTCTGACCATCTCAATCGTGCGCTTCGCGATAAAACGGTGGACTGACGGGGTGCATCGGACGCCGAGGGTGCCAAGTTCCGAGGCCAACACTCCTGCAAGCCGTCCCGAATCTTCTTCCCGGCAGATCACCCTGACGAGGTAGCCGCCCCGGCCCTTTTTCATGATGCAGGGGACTGCACTGGCATCCCTCGCCCCGGCCTTCATGAGCACGGATATAGCGTTGCCGATGACCTCACCACTGACATCATCAACGTTCGTCTCGAGCACATCAACATAGTCCGTGTTGAGGTCGTTGGTTTTCTCCAGTAACACTACCCGGAGGACATTCGGGATACCGGGAGGGTCCCGGCTTCCTGCCCCGTACCCGATACCGGTAACGTTCACCGACCCCATCCCATCCTGGTGCGTGGTCGAAAATTCTGCGAGGAGAGCTGCCCCGGTTGGTGTGCAGAGCTCACCGTCCAACACCGTTCCGAGTGTACACCTGAGTCCGGATCCCTTCAGTATTGCAATGGTCGCAGGGGCCGGGACGGGCATCGTCCCATGCGCCCCTGTCACAACACCCCCGCCGACTGCGACAGGTGTGACCGCAACGTCATCCGGTTTAAGGAGGTCCAGGGCGGTACAGGCACCAATCACGTCCGCAATCGCATCATCGGCACCAACCTCGTGAAAGTGGGTATGTGACCCGTGGACCGATTCTTCTGCATCCGATATCCTCTGAAACACCCTGATCGCCATCTCAATTGCAGGACCCGGCGCCCGGGCACCCCGCACCCGTGCGATGACCTCCTCAAGTGTCCGGGAACTCTTTGTTGCATGGGTTTCTACCCTGGTTGCATGGATACCCGCCCGCTCTACGATGGAAAAAGAAGGGTCTGACACAACTGAGCCCATCGCATCCGCCACGGTTCCCCTGTCCGCACCGAGGGAGAGCAGGGCCCCGGTGACCATGTCGCCGGCGGCACCATGGAACGGTTCGAAGAGAAGATATCGCATGATTCTAACAGTACATATAAATTCCCGCATATATGATCTTTCTTGCATGCCTGAAATTCACCTTAAAGTGGATAGTGCCTACCCTGGTGACCAGGGGGGCGGAAAGGCCCGGCTTGACCCGGAGACGATGTTGTTTCTAAAAATCTCTCCCGGCGACCTTGTGGCTATCGAGGGAAAGCGAAGGACCGTGGTGAAGGTATGGCGTGCACTGCTCGAAGACTGGAACCAGCATAAAGTCCGGATCGATAATTTTTCGAGGACAAATGCAGGGGTTAGTCTTGGGGACACGATAAAGATCTCAAGTTTAAAAGAAGAGATCGAGGCGAAAAGGGTCTTACTTGCCCCCCCTGAAGACCTGCCGAAGAATATTCAGGTCTCGAATAACCCCCACGTGATCAACAGCCTGATCGATTTCCCGGTTGTAAAGAACGACCAAATCCCGATCATGGTGGGACTGCCCTTTATCCAGCCACAGATTGTTGCGTATAAAGTGGTTGATATTGAGCCTGAACAAGCCGTGATTATAACAAAAAACACAATTATCGAGTTCTCTGAAAAGCCTGCTGCAGGGTTCGAGGGGCTGAAACGGATCTCCTACGAGGATATCGGGGGCCTCAAGGACGAACTCCAGCGCCTGCGGGAGACCATTGAGCTGCCGATGCGCCACCCCGAACTATTCCAGAAACTCGGGATAGAACCCCCGAAAGGAGTGTTGTTGTACGGGCCACCCGGGACGGGTAAGACGCTGATTGCTAAGGCTGTTGCGAGTGAGAGCGGGGCCCATTTCATCTCAATCGCCGGGCCGGAAGTGATCTCCAAGTATTACGGGGAGAGTGAACAGCGGCTCCGGGAGGTATTCGAAGAGGCCCGGGAAAATGCTCCCTCGATTATCTTTATCGACGAACTTGATTCGATTACCCCGAGAAGGGAAGAAGTGACAGGAGAGGTGGAACGGAGGGTTGTCGCACAGCTGTTAACGATGATGGACGGTCTCGAGGAGCGGGGCCAGGTGGTCGTCATCGGTGCGACGAACCGGATCGACGCGGTTGACCCTGCGTTAAGAAGGCCCGGGCGGTTTGATCGGGAGATTGAAATTGGTGTCCCAAGCGAGCTCGATCGTATAGAAATAATGAAGATCCATACCCGTGGTATGCCGCTTGCTGAGGACGTGAAGCTCGAGGACCTGTCCCAGCAGACCCACGGGTTTGTGGGCGCTGACCTTGCAGCACTTGCCCGGGAGGCAGCTATCCGGGCGCTCCGCCGGTACCTGCCGACGATCGATCTGGACGAAAAAGAGATCTCGTCTGAGATCCTTGATACACTCCAGGTGAAGGCAACAGATTTCAGGGGCGCACTTCGTGACGTGAGCCCGAGTGCGATGCGTGAGGTCATCATCGAGGTGACTCATATCAGGTGGCAGGATGTCGGAGGACTGGAATCTGCAAAAGAGGAAGTCCGGGAGACCGTGGAATACCCCCTCACCGACCGGCAGCGGTTTGATGACCTCGGGATCCAACCCCCAAAAGGGGTCCTGCTCTACGGGCCGCCCGGCACGGGAAAGACCCTTATTGCTAAGGCAGTTGCCAACGAGAGCGGCGCGAATTTCATTGCGATCCGGGGGCCTCAACTGCTCTCAAAATACTGGGGGGAGAGCGAACGGGCGGTACGCGAGATCTTCAAGAAGGCCCGGCAGGTCGCACCGGCCATCATATTTTTCGATGAGATGGATGCCATAGTACCGCACCGCGGGGGTAACCAGAACTCCCATCTCCTGGACAGTGTCCTGAACCAGATCCTCACGGAAATCGACGGGCTGCAGGAATTAAAAGATGTCATTATCATGGGAGCGACAAACCGCCCGGACATGATAGACCCTGCACTGCTCAGGGCCGGACGGTTTGACCGCCTGGTGTATATTGGTGAGCCCGGCCTTGAAGACCGGCAGAAAATTGTTACAATATACCTCTTGCAGATGCCGATCGAAGGGTCTGCTCTCTATGAAGTGATTAATCTCACCGATGGCCTTGATGAGCCTGCCCTGGAATTCCTGATTGAAAAAATGGGCGCCAATAAGGTGGTCACTCTCGATGAAGTACGAGCAATTATTGCCACCATTGAAGAAAAAGAGCGTGCTTCACTTGACCGGGGGGCCAGAAGAAAAGTCATGTGGGAAATGATGAAGCAGAACGGTCTCTCCTTTGAAGACCCAAAACTGCAGGAATTTATCCGGCAACTGGCAAGAATGACGGAAGGTTATGTGGGGTCAGACCTCGAACTGTTATGTCGTGAAGCCGGGATGCTTGCACTCCGGGAGAGGGGCAGCGTCGTCACCCTGAAACACTTTGAATCAGCCAAGCAGAAGATCCACCCGACGATGAACCAGAATATCAGGGAATGGTATAAAAAGATCCAGGACTCCTTTAAGGGTGGCCTGCCAAAGGAAGTGCAGCCACCTGAGTACCAATAATTTTTCCCCTTTTTGTTCACACCAGGGCCATATTTTGTGGATGTGGCAATTATTTCCATCCCAGATGTGGGCCGGAGCCAGAAATAATTACTGCAAAGTGACCCCAATTCATCACTCCCTGGATTACCGCCACTGACTGGTGATGCTGTCCGAAATGGGTATATGCCGGGGGTAGTGGTGATTACCCCGCCAGAGGTCGCTTTTACCCCCGAAGACTTCGACGAATTCTGCTGGAAACACCTCACCTGGATTAAAATCCCAATAAAATTCATCCTAACTGATAACTTTCCCCGGGCGAACGGATGAAAACTGCTCAGGCGTGTTCTACGGGAGATGTAAT
>JAPKXR010000127.1 GCA_026394715.1 Methanomicrobiales archaeon
TAAACGGTGAGCCCCGTGGAGAGTTCACCACAACCGTTGACGGCGTGTATGGGGGACCCAATAATTTTGATCCCCGGCTTATCGTCTCCTCAACAGAAGATGAAGTGAATGCCGGAACGGTCACCATCACGTTCTTCGTCGGCGGAGTCCAGGCATTCCAGACGGTCCCTTTCAGAAGTGGTAACTCGGAAAAACTAGATCTGCTCGCAAGCGGCCGGGCTTTCGATACGTCAGTTACCACGGTCATCCCGACATATTCATCTTCCGGTGGACAGTCTGGTGGTAGCAGTGGCGGCGGTGGCGGGGGATACGTATCGCCAGCTTCCGGGACAGGATCAGGTTCCACACCCGTTGTACCGGTTAAAGGAACAAGCGTCACTACCCCGGCTACTACTGAGTCCCGGTCTTCAGTCTATGCCAATATCGATGCTCCGAAGAACGCGACCGTGACCCCAACCGTAATAACGACAACGGCAGCAACAATGGCACCATCGGTGACAACAGTACCGGCTACCACGAAAAAAGCGGGTGCAGCCGGACCATTACCAGTCCTGTTCCTGGTCGGATCCATTATTGCAGTACTCTGTATTGTTGGCCGGACCCGCGATACCAGGAAGCGGAGATAGTATTTCCATACTCCCGTCTTTTTTTATCAGCCGCTATTCAGGAGAGTTCACACCGGTTATTATCCTGGTTTTATAAGTTCCGGGGTAATTAGAAAAATAACGATTTTGCGGGGGCTTTATCAGCAAAATAAAGGGTCGTCCCCGGTATGCTGGAGTGATTGGACATCTATTATCCCGACGCCCGCTGATGCCCTTATATTGAGGCCATAAAATGGGTTGAATGCAAATCTGACGGGATTCAGGGTTTGGACCAGGAGAGGGTGTTCTCCAGCTGAAAATTCAAAAATAATAGAATAATAACGAGGTAAGAATGGGTGCCAACCATTTTTTTCGTTCCCGCCAGGCCTGATCCCCGGTATAGCCGGAGATTCCCTTGGTTTTATTCAACATGGTAAGCAGTCCTTGTTCTTCCCGTTATGTTCATTATTATAGAACTGCGATTGATTGATTGATTGATTGATTGATTGGCTGGCTGGCTGGGACCAAAACAGTACTACCCCTGTATGTTCACTTTTAGTGAACATATATAAATGCAGGTGGACATAATTTTAAGAAATGACCCATATCTATTCTACCAGGACAATAGATATTGAAAGAGTGCTATTAGTCCAATATCCGCATGGTTTAGATTTGCGGACTTTATCTAAGGAATCTAACGTTTCATTGGGCCAGACGTACAATGTTTCTAAAGCTTTGATCAGGGAAAGACTAGCGATACGTGATTCTCTACGGTCTAAACTTAAGCTTATGCCCCGTTAGATTTACTAAAGAAATTAGCGGTATTCAAAAAAAAATTAGGGATTATATAATTAATGAAGACATTATGGGTACGATTTGGTTTTCATCGGTGCTACCGCACGATTATTTCCCATCTATCTTTTCAATATCATCCCGTTGCAGGCCGGTGACTCGTGCGATTTCATCGGTTGTTATTCCTATTGCTTTCATATGCTGTATGATCTCGATACGCTCCTCGTTCTGCCTTTTAGCTTCACCTATCATCAGACCTTCAGCAAAACCATCGGCTTTCGCTTTTTCAATAGACCCCCGCAGCAACATTATAAAATCCATACGTTTGTGTTGGATCTCAAGATCATGACAGGAATACCCGTCCTCGTTTGCAATATCAAGCGCGTGATCTATTTCTGGGATACTTGTCAGCGTCGCTGGTTTGAAATCAAGGTTTCTTGCTTTCTTGACAAAATACAGCCATTTATCCTCAGACGTTTCAAGTTCGTCTACCGTTTTTAAAAATTTTGGGAGCTCATAGAATACAAGTTGCAGGTCCCCGTTGTAATCTCTCAAATGTTTCACTTCTTTCATCCGGTACTCAGATCGCACATCATCAGAATCTTTGAACATGATAAAATCAGTTAAGGTCAATGCAACGACCGGCATCAGTGCCGCATACTGTTCACCCCTGGCAATCTGGATTGAATAGGATTTAGCGGCATTATAGAGGATACGTTGCTCCAATCCCTCGACATTGAGCACCTGCATCTCGATTATCACATAGGTACCGTTATCCAGTTTTGCCTTGACATACACATACGAGTCCTTCATCCCTTCTACCAGGGGGATTTGATAAGGGTCAAGAATCTCCAGGTCCTCTATCCGGTGCCCGTCAAAATGAATAACTGCGTTCAGAAACGAGAGCAGAATATCTTTTGAACCATCAGTGCCGAAGATTTTCTTAAAAGCAAAATCTGTTTTCATATAAAGGAACCGCATGGTAACCCTGGAATAACCAATCTGATTCTTTCTATACGCTTGTATCAGTAGTATATATGATTGTACTTCTGTTTATCTGTGAATAGTGAAATGATTTCCATAGATCCCGGGGTTGGTTCTACTGTATCAGGACCGCGCCTGTCTTTATGCTGAAGCGTGAATTCAGCATGAACAATTGAGCTTCGAGTGCCTGCAGACTACACCATGATCTTGAAAGCACTCGCTTCATGTCCTATGAAACTTTATGATAATTGCCTAACTAATTTCTGCCCCTATGACGTCTGGTTACAATATAAATTTATAAAATAACGACCCCGTTATCGTTCGTTTCATTATTCTCTCCAATAATAATGCTTTACACTTTGACTATTAAATATATCCCCGGTTTCCACTGCGATTTGAGATCAAATGTCAAATCAAGTCCTTTATCTTGATACGGTGGCAACAGAATTTTGATGAGGTATATCTCTTGCCTGCATGCGAATTTCTTGCATAAAATCGAGATAATTCGCGGTTTAATCGCTTATTTCCTGAATTTTCCTAATTGTTAATTGTGAACACCCTGAATCAGTGCTGAAGCATATTGGCCGTCTGCTACCGAAAATAATCATTCCCTCGTGCCATGCTATATTCATGAGAGGATAAATAAATCCGATTGCCATCTTCCTGACCTAGCTCCATGAAGGTGTAGGTCACTCTTGAATCATCCAGGTGCCAGCGATAAAAAAATCCCATTTGATGACGTATGTGAACGCCTTACTGATGTCTCCTTCATATTCAATCTTATTTCGTAGATACTGCCAGATTGGTTCTCACACGATCTTTTCAATCTCGTCCTCTGACAAACCAGTGAGTCGTGTGATCTCATCGGTTGTTATTCCTATTGCTTTCATATGCTTTATTATCTCGGCACGCGCCTCAAAACGCTCCTCGGCACGCCCTTTTGTTTCTCCTTCTTTTAGACCCTCGGCACGCCCCTTTGTTTCTCCTTCTTTCAGACCCTCGGCACGCCCTTCAACACGCCCCTCATTAAGACCATCGTTTTTCGCTTTATCTATGGAGCCCTGCTGCAGTATTATAAAATCCTGGCGTCTGTGCTGCATCTCAAGTTCTTGACAAGAGAGTCCTGCCTCGTTTGCGATATTCAGTGCATGTTCTATTTCAGGGATACTTGCGAGCGTAGCCGGCTTGATCTCAAGACTTCCTGCTTCCTTGACAAAATATAGCCATTTATCTTCAAGCGTTTTTAGTTCCTCAATTGTTTTTGTATATTTCGGAAGCTCATAGAAGACCAGCCTCAGATCCCCGTTGTACTCCCTCAAATGTTTCACTTCTTTCATCCGGTACTCAGATCGCACATCATTAAAATCGTTGAACATGATAAAATCAGTGATGGTCAATGCAACGACCGGCATCAGTGACGCATACTTTTTACCTTTGACAATCTGGGTTGAATAAGATTTAGCGGCATTATAGAGGATACGTTGCTCTAATCCCTCGACATTGAGCACTTGCATCTCAATTATCACATAGGTACCGTCATCCAGTTTCGCCTTGACATCCACATACGAGTCCTTCATCCCTTCTATCAGAGGGATTTGATAAGGGTCAATGATCTCCAGGGAATCGATCCGATGGCCGTCAAAATGAATAACTGCGTTAATAAACGAGAGCAGAATATCTTTTGAACCTTCTGAACCAAAGACTTTCTTAAAAGCAAAATCTGTTTTTACATCAAGAAACCGCATGATAATCCTGAAATAATCAATTTCATTCTTTTTATACGTGTGTATCAGTAGTATATCTTATGGGCCTGGAAGTAATTCAATAGAGATTTATTCAGTTGTGATGAAGTAGGACATCCCGGGGGGAAGTGCATTTAATGTGAATGTCAAGTCTCTCTGGTTGGGTAACTTCATCAAGGGAATCAAAAGGGGCCGGCAAATGCAAACCAGACCCATACAATGGGATTTGACACTACCACATACCAATATGATATCCAGATCATGAATGGTTGAATAGGTCAGTTCAGCGATGATAAACTCATGTATCCATCAAAAAGGTTACTGCCTGTTTATGACCGGCCCCGGCAATTTATCTGCAATCAAATGGTAAAAACCAAAATAACATTTTTGTTTCCACTGATTTTAATAGTGCGGGAAAACCAAATCTTCTTCGCCATTTCCCCCCCCTTTCACATCCCCCAGATGGTAATCGGGAACCGCATGGGATGATCTTCTGATCCCTCATACACCCGATCTTCCAAAAATATCTTCTCGTCCCATGGTTTTTCCACCGTTCGATCGAAGATGATGAGATGGGCCTCATCTGCACCGCACCGGTCTGCATACTTCCACGTCTGTGCCATCCCATCAATGATCGTCTGCTCACGGGACCTGTGGAGAACTTTTAGTTCTATAATTACTCTCTGAAATGAGCCGTCCTTTCGTCGCCAGAGGATGAAGAGATCGGTCCGTGTCCTGCCCAGCCCGTACTCACGGTCTATCCGCCCTCCACCATTGATAATCCGCTGAAGGAATGCCTGGAGAAGGATCTGAGGGCCTGCTTCTTTGTAGTGAAACCGTTCGATCCAGGACTCTGAATTCTCCCGGAAGAACTGCCGGAAGGATTCGAGAAGGCTCGTAATTTTCAATCTGCCCTCTTCATCAACATACCAGGACTGCCGAATCGCCATCCCGGACTGGCTCTCCCAGGCGAGCTGCCGGGGGATGATCTCCTGGTAAATTCGGTTCGAGATCGTAATCTCCCCGCCCACCTCCTGGGTGATCAGACCTAAGTCCAGAACATACTCGATATCTTCAGCACGGAGCATCCCCTGATAGAGTTCTCCCACGAGGATCGGTTCGATTACCCGTCTCACCCGTTCTTCTTTGAGTTTATCAGTCAGTTGATCGAGATGGGTCTCCCGCCTGAGTATCAGGCGTTCCTTCGCTTCTTCAACCATCTGTTCTGTGACCGGATTTTTCCGATCTCTTCCTTCAGGCAGCTTAAAACATTAAAACAGGTCTCATAGGCAAGAGCATTAACCAGCCATGGCTGACCGGAGGTCAGATGCCAGATTGCGGCAAGTGCATCTTCATCAAACACCTGGCCGGTCTCGTTCGTATGCTGCCGGCACAAGGTCTGGATATCATCTGCTGAAAAATTGCCCAGGCGGAGTGATTCTGCTTTGATATTGAACGCACTTCCGCCGGTGATGATCATCTGATCTTTATCAGAATGGATCCGATAATCTCTCACGTCACGAACACCGCAGAGGATGACAGTCAAAGGAAAAGAAGCGGGCCTGTTAGGATATCCGGACCTGAGTTGCCGGAGGACCGAAATTAAGGTATCTCCCACAAGTGCATCGATCTCATCGATGAGAAGGACAAGTGGCCGGTCCAATTGTTTACACCATTGGGAGAGAATAACCGCTAGTGCTGCATCTTCTCCACTATCTTCAATAATGGTATTTCTCTGTTCAATCAGTGACCGATCGTTTAAGGTTTCTTCCGCTTCATATGCGAGCTGAGTGATAATTGCTTTTATTCCCCGCTTCACATCCCCTCTCGCAGTCTGTCCAACCTCAACATTTACATATACTGCATAATACTGCTCCTCATGGTTGATATAATCCCGTAAAGCCATAAGACAGGAGGTCTTTCCACTCTGCCTTGGCGCATGAAGGACGAAATATTTTTTCTGCCTGATAAGTTCGAGAATCTCAGAAAGATTGAACCTGGTGAGTGGAGGGAGACAGTAATGATCCTCGCAGTTGACCGGACCGGCGGTATTAAAGAACCTCATCCTATAGGTGTATTTCATCCCAGGGAATATAGGTTTTCGGATGGTAGGAAAATCAGAACTCTCATTTCAACGATTTTTCCCCCCTCCCGTTCACATCCCCCAGATGGTAATAGGGAACCGCATGGGATGATCTTCTGATCCCTCGTACACCCGATCTTCCAAAAATATCTTCTCATCCCATGGTTTTTCCACCGTCCGATCGAAGATGATGAGATGAGCCTCATCTGCACCGCACCGGTCTGCATACTTCCATGCCTGTGCCATCCCATCAATGATCGTCTGCTCACGGGACCTATGGAGAACTTTTAGTTCGATAATTACTCTCTGGAACGAGCCATCCTTCAGTCGCCAGAGAATGAAGAGATCGGTCCGTGTCCTGCCGAGCCCATACTCACGGTCTATCCGCCCGCCTCCATTGATGATCCGCTGAAGAAAGGCCTGGAGGAGTAGTTGAGGGCCTGCTTCTTTGTACGCAAATCGTTCCATCCAGATCTCCGAGTTCTCTCTGAAGAATTGCTGGAAGGATCGGAGTAGTGCGGAGATATTTAGATGAGAATTTGGGAGAATGTAATCTGATGACTGAATAGAGATGGTAAGCTGGGTCGAATAGGTCAGGGCACGGGGGATGACTTCGCGGTAGATCGGATTTGAGATCCGGATCTCACCATCAATGGTGATCAGTCCGAGATCGTACACATATTGTATATCATCATCAGGGATATCTTCGGGCGTTGATACTCCGCTGAGGATTGGAATAATAACTCTTCTCACCCGTTCTTCTTTGAGTTTATCAGTCAGTTGATCGAGATGGGTCTCCCGCCTGAGTATCAGGCGTTCCTTCGCTTCTTCAACCATCTGTTCTGTGACCGGATTTTTCCGATCTCTTCCTTCAGGCAGCTTAAAACA
>JAPKXR010000390.1 GCA_026394715.1 Methanomicrobiales archaeon
TCCAGACTTTTCCACAAGTCAGGAGAAAAGCAAGGGTGTGACTGCAACAGAAAAAAACGGGTTGTATCTGTATGCCATCGTGGAACATGAGAGGGCTATTCCCACGGGAATGACCGGTGTTGACGGGCAGCAGGTCTTTGCCATCCCATACCAGGACATGACTGCAATTGTCCATGCCTGCCCACTCACCCCCTATGCGAGTGATGATCAGAATATCGTGACCGGGTGGGTAATGAGTCATGAGCAGGTGCTGGAACGGCTCATCGGGGCGGGGATAAACACCATCCCCTTCACGTTCGACACGATCATCAAAACGGAAGAAGAGCGGGATGCCAAGGCTGTGCTCACCGGTTGGTTATCAAAAGAATATGAAAATTTTTTACAGAAATTCGCGAAGATCCGGGGGAGAAAAGAGTACGGAGTCCAAGTATTTCTCGACCGGCAGAAGATTCAGGATACGATTGCCACAACAAACGACACGATAAAACGGCTCGAAGAAGAGGCAAAGACCAGCGGTCCGGGTAAAATGTACCTGATCCGGCAAAAGCTGGAGAAGGAGATAAAAGTTGCCACGGACGGAGAGATTGCGGGTATCATTTTAGAATTTACACCAAAGATCCAGAAATATTGCGATGAGATCTCTATGGGTAAGCTGAAGAAAGGGCAGGTGCCGGCACTGGATATGATCCTGAACTGCTCATGCCTTGTATCTGATGAGAACTATCCGAAGCTGGACGCTGTGCTGGAAGAGATAGAAAAAAATGGAGGGCTCACCATACGGTTTACCGGACCATGGGCGGTATACTCATTTGTGTGAGCGAACGGGACCATCGTGACAAGCTGACATGATGACGCCCGGTCATGTTCACTCACCTCCGCTTTCGCTCGCGTGCGCTCACTTCGCTCCGGTTCGCTTCACATCACCGGGCTGCTTTTGTTTTCGGTGTACCGGGGGGATGACGACGCCCTCATCTTGTCACTCCGCAGCGGCTTTCGTTCCGGCGATGACGGCTGCTCTCGCACGCTCGTCACATCGCGCCGATACGACGCCATGGTCGTCGCTATTGATTGGGGGCTCGTGAAGGGTTAATGTCGGGATTGTCGGATTTATGTCGGGTTCGGTATGCTTGGTGGGGATGGCTGATATTTTCAGGATATTTGAGTTTGAGCTGCCCTTCCTTCACCATCCTGGGAATATAATGAATACTCACCGTATCACGCGAGCGGCTGAGCATCGTGGCGATTTCATCCGCAGTTACGAAATCATTCTCGTAAATGATAAGAATCTCCTGACGGATGAGATCCGGAGATGCCCGTTTTTTCCCTTTGAGCAGGGAAAGCACATTTTGGCTGAGTGCTTCATAACGAGTTCCAAATCCCTTATGCAGGGAGGTCTCCCCGTTAGGTAGGGGGCTTTTGTCACTGTGTAGGGAGCTTTCCCTGTTATGTAGGAGGCTTTGCCGGGATTGGGGCGGTGTGGGTGGTGCCGGGGAGATGTGTATGAAATGAAAATCTCTCATTTCTCTCGCAACTATGATTTTAGAAAATGCTCGGAAATTGATGAGTGAGCATATTATGAGCATTACTTTCAACAAAATGCCCATGATATGAGCGCGAGCATTCCGTGAGCATTGTAGAATGAATTAATTTTACTGACGACAATCTGGCTCTTGAATACAAAATTTAGGTAGGGGTATCTGAAAAGAAGTACTGTGCGCCCCGGTTCTTTCCATCTTTTTTTATGGATGGATTCTCCTGCATCAACCGTTCATAAGACGAGTTACCTGGTACCGCTTCGAGGAATCCGCAGACGGATTTCTTGCGCTGGCTCGATGAGGGAGAGGGATTTTTTGTATTCAACTGTGTCGGATTCTTGAAGGGTCCCAGAACTTTGTACTGAGTTAAGGGTCTCTTCCTTTTTCTTGTTGCGGTTTATTTTTCTTGTGTTACATGAGATTGTTGTGCGTGCGGTCTGGAAAAGTCCGGACCTGGTGCGAGCGGGACGATCCCACGGTCTGGTGTGCCCGGCTCTCACGAGTTCCTGAAGGTTGATCCTGCATTGTCCGGGAGGTTGTGAGTCGTTACTGGGGGGTGCTATTATTTTTGGACACTTGGACACAATAATTGCATTTTCCGGGATCTCCTACGAGAAAATTGTACAGGAAAAAGATCCCGGAAATCATGAAAATGGTGTCCAAGTGTCCAAAATTTCCGGAAGGGTGTTGTGCCGGGGAAGAGGGGGTCTTACGCTCAAAAGGGGCTTACGCTCCTCGCCGCGTGGGGTGAGCCCCGGAGTTATTTGAAATTTCAGATACATTAATCAGCCGAAAATAAGTATAAGGAATTAATTATTTGCGAATTTAATTTTGAGGCGAATAAAGTGGCTGAATTTATTCCTGACAGACTTCCTTCAAGTGCAAGTCGGGGAGAGGAACGTACCTTCGCTTTTCTGAAAAAACTTCCGGATGACTATCTCGTCTATTATGAACCCAATATCGACAACCGGCATCCGGATTTTATTGTGATTGCACCGGATCTTGGGGTCATAATTATTGAAGTGAAAGGCTGGTATCTTGATGATATAGTCAAGGGTAATCATTCGGAGATAACCATCAATACCCAAAATCGCGAGCGACAGGAAAGCCATCCACTTGAACAGGCCCGGAATTATATGTGGAGGTTAGCTGGCGCTTGCGAAAAAAGTCCGAACCGTTCCAAGCTTTTCCATCAGGAAGGTCACCATAAAAATAAGTTTTTCTTTCCGTTCTGTCATTTTGTAGTATTGTCCAACATCTCCCGTGACAATATTTTGCGACGCAAGGATCAGAACGTATCGGAAATTTTTAAGACGGATAATACGTTATTCCGTGATGAACTGGTTGCACTTGAAAACGCCTCCTCAAATGAGATACGAAATATTCTGATGCGGTTTTTTGATCCTTTCTGGGAGATCACCCCGTTCACACCGGAACAGGTTGATGTCCTCCGTTCCATCATTCATCCGGAAATCATTCTCAGTTACCTGCCTTCAAAATCCCTGACCGAAAATGAAGCGGAGAAATGTTTTGATCTGGTTGTCCTTGACCGCCGGCAGGAGAACAATGCCCGGAAGATAGGAGAAGGTCATCGCATTATTTATGGGGTTGCCGGCTCCGGAAAAACCGTCCTTCTTATCGCACGGGCGAAATGGCTGCACGAACGAGATCCCCATACAAAGATCCTGATGCTCTGTTACAATGTTGTCCTGAGCGTGTACCTGAAACATGTACTCAAGAATTACCCCCGGATCGATGTATTCCATTTTGATGGGTGGGTCAAACATAATGGAATTCCCCCCAGAATTGTAGATCCTTCGACCAGGAAGTTTGAGGAGGATGCAAATCTCGGGAGCCGGTTACTTGAGCATCTCCGGAATCATACCGGCGATTCCCGAAAGTATGATGCGATCTTAGTTGATGAGGCTCAGGACTTCCCTCCCATCTGGTTCTCGTGTATATTAGAGGCACTCACTGATCCCTTTGATGGTGATCTGCTGATAGTCTGTGATGGCAATCAGGGAATACGGCTCATCGATTCGGTGAGCTGGAAATCCCTTGGTATCAAAGCGGTTGGCAGGACAATTCATCAGGCGTTTGATCTCGACCGGAATTACCGGAACACACGGGAGATCCTTAAACTCGCTGCACATTTCACAGCGAAAAATGTGAAGAATAACGAGGATTCAATTTCAATTGTCCCAGTAGATCCAAGTCAGGCAATCCGGCGGGGACCCAAGCCGATGCTCATCAAATGCCAGGATCATGCCGATGAATGCGAACGGATTTTCAATATCGCAAAAGTTCTCCTCAACGGGAGTGTTCCGTTCAACGAGATCAAGATAACCTTACAGCCCCAAGATATGGGAATACTCTATTTCAAAAAACTGCACAAAGACCGAGAGATCTTCAAGGATTTCTTAAAAGATCTCGGCACCCGTGCTCCTGTCACGTGGCTAAACGAAGACCGCTATTCCCGCATGAAGGTTTTTGAACAGTCGATTAAGGTTCAGACCGTTGCATCGTCAAAAGGGTTGCAGTACCGAGTTGTGTTTGTGATGTGGACCGATTTGTTTGAGCCGCATACCCGGGCGGATCTGGAGCTGCAACAGCGGTTCCTGTACGTTGCGCTGACCCGGGCTTCGGACGTTCTGATTATTACGTACTCCGAGACGAATGATTTTATCGAGAGGATGGTAGCGAGCGGGGATGCGATGGGGAAGTGAGAAGATACGCTCACCGGGGCTTACTTCTCGTTCGAAATCAGCACATCAAAAAAGAAATACCATTGACGCTCGAAGTCCCCCGTAATTAAATGTGAACAATTTCAATATCCGAAAAATGATCTTTGAGATACTCAACAAGCAATCTCCGGTGGCACTGTTCGGGTGTGGGCTCACTGCATAAAAAACAGCTATTTGCCAGATTATCTTTATTAAAGAGACTTACGACGTTGCGTTTATTGATCAGCGCTTTGTACTCTTTCTCATATCCGGGCCAGTCAATCTCCTTATTCTGGTATTTCTTTAATAATTCTTCAGAAGGGGCACATTGGGGGATATGACGATATTCGATAGCACAGATTTTTTTGAGGAAATATCTCAAATCCTCCTCTTTGGCAAATGCAGCAAGCTGGGATTTATTGTTGAGACGGATATCCATTAACCTGGTTATACCATTTTTTGTAAGTGTATCAAAAAATTGTTCGGCTGATTTTTTTGTAAAACCGATTGTGAAAACTTTCATCTGAACCTCATTCTGAACTATGAAAAGAAGGAATCCAATTTACGATTAACATCAGGGTTTATTTTATTGGTTTTGCCATTGATATTAAACGCAACCTCTTTGTTTCTTCGTCGATATAACATCTCGATGTCCACACCATTATGAGATTTGTACATCTCCCGTAATTGTTTTTCCAAATCGCTGTTTGAAACAAGTGTACCAATAAGTCTACCCTCAATATCCTTAGTACCCTCAAAGACGATGTGATCAATAGAGATTCCTTTTTTTGCAAGAGATTTTGATACTAATACAAAACGGTGGCAGTCAAGAGGACTCTTTTCTGAACACATCAGAGCTGCGGATTTACCGGCATTGATAATCTGACAGACCTGATCGATACCCGTTTGGAAGATAGATCTTTGTTCTACTTTTTCATAGTCAACTGATCCTTGACTATCTAACAGGGCAGGATCTGTGTATCTTCCTCCAATCATATTTCCCAGATATTTGTATTCAATTCCTTCTCGTTCTAACCAAATTTGAAGATTCTCACGATTGAATTGCGGCATATAGTTACTGGATGGGATAGTGCGAACATCAATAATGCACTG
>JAPKXR010000301.1 GCA_026394715.1 Methanomicrobiales archaeon
TAAATTTGCATCTAATATTGTTAATTCGATTGCTATTAGGATTTTACAAGACACCAACCTCCGGCGCACCCGCGATCTCCTGCTCCCAAAACTCATCAGCGGGAAGATCGACGTAAGCGACCTCGACGTCAAAATTCCTACCGCTTTATAGCAATACCCTTATTTCACTCGGTTACCTAACCCTACCATACGGAAGAGAACGGATGCCCGGACAGCTCGCACCACCGCGGAAGAAAAATATTGTCCTGAAAAAAATCGATGCAGCAGCCCCGGCCATCCGCACACAATTCGGTGTGACAAAAATCGGCATCTTCGGCTCGTTTGCCCGTGGTGAGCAGACAAGGAAGAGCGACGTGGATGTGCTGGTCGATTTCGCACCGGGATATGCCACCCTCCATAACTTTATCGATCTTGCCGAGTATCTCGAAGCATTGTTCCGGCGCAAAGTAGATCTCCTGACAGAACAGTCCATCTCGAAATACATCAGGCCCTACATCGAACAGGATGTGATCTGGATTGAAGGATGACAGGGTCTGCCTGAGGCATTATGACGATTGAAGACCTCGAAGGGCAGGGAATAAATATGAGAAAACTGGAATTCGAAATTTCAGGGCCGAAGCATAAAAAATTCAGAGAAACAACGATGAGAAAATTATATGTGAATACCTATGCTTATGCGAATGAGAGAAACCCCTGGGCTGGCGCTCCTCTCCGGCAATACATATAGATATTTTATAACTACTTATAAGTTATCATCCTGCCGAAGGTCTTAAAACGCAATCTCCTGCGGAATTACCCCATAAAGCTTCGACAAATAGTGTGCCTTGGCTTTTCCATTCTCTCCAAGGTAGATCATCAGGTCCCCCGGTCGTAAACGGGGTATATCCTCAAACTGGGTAAAAAATTTCAACCCGGAATTCTGTTCTGTAGCGAAATCAAGAATTTTCTGATAGAGGGGTGACTGTTCTACAATCTCACTGTCTTTTTCAAAAAGACCTTCGGGAATCAGGTAACAGAGAGGGTGCGGATAAAATTGTTCATAAAAAATTCAGAAAAACAACGATGAGAAAATTATATGTGAATACCTATGCTTTACCGTGTTACAATATCTGCCGATGAAATATACGGGTTGCATGCATCACCTTTGGGGAATATCTGGACCTCGTGGTGGGTTACGAGGTCGTACCATGCGTCGGTTTGTTCTCCGGTGAAACTGTCGAGAAGAATTGTTGCATTATGAATTTTAGACGAAATTACTGATTTCCATGCAGCAATATAGGGATAATAGGTGTTCAAACGTTTGAGAAAATCGATCGGTCTGATTGTTTCTACTGGATTTTTTCCAATCCCATAGAGTTTGATCCCCTCTGGAACTATCTTGGGATTTAGAGTTGTGAATGCTGTATGAATATGGACCCCTGCCTCCGCAAGCCCACGAGTAAAATCTCCAAGATCGGAAATATAATTATCAACGTTTGGCCCGTATAATTTCCGGATATCATAGGATTTGAGAATTGAACGGGTACGGACCCCTCCACTTTTCTCTACTAAATCATCAATGAGCCCTGAATAATCATCTGTGAAAGAATCCTTCTCCGGAAATTC
>JAPKXR010000251.1 GCA_026394715.1 Methanomicrobiales archaeon
CAGTACCGACAACAATAGCAACAACAGTACCAACGCCTGCGCACACGCCAGTTCCGACAACAATAGCAACAACAGTACCAACGCCTGCGCCCACGCCAGTTCCGACAACAATAGCAACAACAGTACCAACGCCTGCGCCCACGCCCAACCATGAGATCAAGGGCAATGGGACTATCTGCATGGTAAATGCGAACGGAGGTTTTTTCGGAATTGTAAGCAATGAAGGCACTCATTATGTTCCTGGCAAAATAGATCCGCTATTCCAGGTAGAAGGGTTACGGGTGTTATACCGGGCGATGGAACGGCATGACCGTGATGACCCCCATAACTGGGGTACCCCGGTTGACCTGCAGGAACTCGTGCAGGTAGGCCGGGTCATCGATCAAAGGATTGATGGGAAAGGGATAATTCACTACGAAGACCTCGAGGGCGGTTTCTATGGAATCAATGCAGACAGCGGTGCAAAATATCTCCCCATATCCCTGGATGACACGTTCAAAACAGATGGCCTGCGGATTAATTTCTCCGCATACCCTGCAAGTGTCTCAACGATTGCGATGTGGGGTGCTCCTGTGCGGCTTGTAACGATCGTTCGAAATGATGGGCCGGGCCTGCCACGTATCGTCATGACAGGACACATCAGGTGGATACCCGGTTCTCCGGGTGGTGGGACGTTTGGGATTATCGGGGACGATGGGACGCTGTATATCCCCACCGAACTGGGTGCGGGTTTCAAACAGAACGGTCTGTATGTACAATTCACTGCAGAAAAAGTAGGGGACGATGCCATTGTACCCCGGAACCAGGGTATCCCGGTACGGCTGCTTGATATCGTAATATACAGCAAGTGACAGGTCGGCATGGTCCTGGATGCTGGTGCACCAAACTTTTTTTTAAAAAACCCAGTAAAAACTACGTCCACAGGTTGAAACTTAAGAGGTCCCAGGGGAATTTTAATACCAGATTCATGTGTTATCCTACACATCGGAATGGAAAATCGGGGCAGATATGCCAGCTCTCCGGACCCCGGTGACCAGGGCCCAAAAACGGCATGGACGCGGGAGCAGGATGAATAGTCCACCACTCCACCAACATTCTTACGACTGGCAGTATGGGGCGGATATCAAAAAAAATTGGCCGTTGTGCCGTATGGTGATCTTCCGGGACGCGGGTATACATCGATCTGGTGGTGGGAGCGGGTATCTGGATCAGCTGAAAGGAGGGTTTCGGGCCTGTCTCCACCGTCACGGTTACCTGCCTGATCACCTGACCGATAGCGAAACATCGGAAACGGGGTGATTTGGGGATATATACGGTGGCGTTTGAGGGATCCTGAAAAGGATAAAGGCCAAATAAGGGCTGATTATGGGGTTAATCTGGAGAATGTCGCTTTAATCAGCCGGGTTAGGTCACGGAGGAAAACGGGGCTATATGCGGGCGATTTAAACGACCATAACGGGAGTTTATGGATGGGGGCGGGGTAAGGGTGTGATCAACTAGGGCTAATCCAGTTATTTTCTGATAAAACGGGCGTAAAATGGGCTGGTTAGTTGTGGGGACATATGATCAGATCTCCTATGGACTGCCCTCCCCAATTAAACGGTGCCCTGCAGATCAACAGGGTGCTACCATAACAAAAGGTCGTGATCTCATCCGGTTTGTCGTACCAGCTGCGATTGATACCAACAGGTATTTCAGAACAAATTTTTTTAACCCTTATCATTTCCGGTTGCTGGTCATTTGCAGGGTGAAGGAAATTATCCCCATGACCCCGGGTGTTTTTCCCCGGCCATGCCCGGTGTTTTTGGAACGTTCCGCGAATAGGATTCCAGATTGCATTTTTTAGATGGACTAGCGCGCCTTGAAAAAAAAGGCAGGGGGACTCTGCAGCACCGTGATCATATCCATGAAATGGTAGGACTGATCAATAATTGGATAAAGAAAAAGAGGTTTTTGAGGAAATATATAAATAAGTATAAAAGGATGATCTTTTATCATTCTAGGGTTTCCAGGAAAATTACCCCTTTCCTGATGATCCGGGGTAGAGTGCATGATGGTGGCATCATCTTATCGCGTACATGACGACTTCATCTTCGGCTCCACGATGTCGTGGGCTGTTTTGGAACGGTCTTCTGTACACAGGGATGTGGAACATTTGAATGATTCCGGCACAGAACGACGCCTGTTGCCGGTGGAGATAGTCTCATGAGATCCGATTCAGTAAAAGTAATTCTTTTTATACTTGTTATCCTGCTCGTCCTTTCCGGGATGGCTTGTGCGAGTGAACAAAGTGCAGGCGGGGCGACTGCAGTGCGAGCAGATTTTTCAAAACTGCCGCTCAGTTTCATCCCGAACCAGGGCCAGGCGGACCCCGCAGTCCTTTTCCAGGTAAAGGCAGAAGGCCATACGATTTTCTTCACGAATGAAGATGTGGTCCTCGTTACAGATAACGCCGGGACGCCGTTCGTGTTCTCAACAACGGTTGCAGGGGCAAATCCCGCTGCTGAAGTCGTGGGTGTGGACCCGCTTCCCGGTACCGCCAATTTTTTGATTGGAAATGATCCGGCATCCTGGCGAACCGGACTTGCGACCTACGGTGGCGTGGAATACAACAATGTCCTTCCCGGCATCGACCTGACATATCGCGGCACCAACGGGGTCCTCAAGCGTGAGTTCGTCGTGGCTCCCGGTGCAGATGCGTCCGGCATCGTCATTGTCTATGATAACATTGCCGGACTCGCGTACGGCCCTGGTGGCACACTGCAGGTAGAGACGCCGGCCGGTATCGTAACTGAGACCGCACCGGTATGTTACCAGGTGATTAACGGAAAGAACGTTGAGGTGCCGGCACAGTATGAAATCTTTGGCGATAGCAGGGTTGGGTTCAGTTTCGGGGCGTATGACCTCTCATATCCCCTGGTAATTGACCCTGCGCTCCTCTATTCGAGTTACCTTGGAGGTGCAAAGGATGATGCTGCGATGGGTATTGCCGTTGACAGTCTTGGTCAGGCGTATGTGACCGGGTACACGAATTCAAATAATTTCCCTATAA
>JAPKXR010000269.1 GCA_026394715.1 Methanomicrobiales archaeon
ATGGGCGGAGGACGATCGGTGAGGCGCTCATTTTTGGTGCTGCTCTCCTCCCTCATCTGCTCCGTCAGCGGTTTGATATCATTGACTGCCAGCAGTTTCCTTATTTTTCCGCTATATCCTCCCGAATTGCATCTTTGATCAGACGTACTCCTCTGGTAATCACATGGATCGAGGTCTGGGGCGATTACTGGTACGACTATCTTGGTGCCCTTGGAATGTTCGGGAAGGGAATTGAACGGATTATTGCATCGTTTCATGTTCCAAGCATAGCGTTTTCTGCAAGGACTGCCTCCCGTTTTCGAACGGTTTTTCGAAAAGATGCACCGTGCGTGTTTTTGATCGGCATTGATATCCCGCAGATCCTGCGGGTTCAGCCGTCACCGGAACATTCGAATCTCTTGTTTATCGGGCGCCTGATCCGGGAAAAAAACGCGGATCTGGTGATAAGGGCGTTTAAACTGTCTATTGAGGATAATCCCTGTCTCCGTTTGTCTATTATCGGGAACGGTCCCGAACGGGAAGCGCTGGCGGCACTGATCCGGGATCTATCCCTTGAGAACCGAGTGGTTATCCATGATTTTTTTGAACGGCACGATGAGGTGATCGCGCGGATGAAATCCTCGGAAGTATTTGTTCTTCCCTCGACCCGGGAAGGATTTGGCATCACGGCGCTTGAAGCGCTGGCATGTGGTCTACCGGTTGTTACGGTGGATCATCCCGCAAACGCAATCCGGGATCTTATTACGGAAAAAACCGGATTTATCTGCACCCTGTCGGCAAAAGATCTTGCCGATAAAATCCATTCAGCGATTGAGAATCACGCTGAAATGAAGGCGGCATGTATCGCATCGGCTCAATCGTTTGACTGGGATTGCATCACGGCAGATGTGGAAGAGTATTACCGGTCTATAATGGAAAAGCAAAGCACACAAAAATAGTGTTCAAATATTTAACCGATCCCCTTGGTTTTGTATCGATTGTCAGGAGTTGACACCCGTCCCTGACCGGTTATCCTTTAATAAGATTCCCCTTTACCACATCATCTTCTGTTACGGAAATATTCCGCGAAGTACCCACAATATGGTATGGTCCGTTCGCATGCACCCCGAAGGAGTAACTCTCTGTGGAATAAGGAACGACAAACTCCCCATTTTCGCTTGCCTGCCAATAGACAAACGACCTTCCCGTATTTGTCACAATCGGCACCTCGATGATGCCCTCACCGGAAATATGTGCTCCTGTGACATACTCAAAGATCTTCACGTATTTGATGTCCGGAAGTGTGACAATGCCTGATTCCGGGAAACTCTGTACCGATGCGTTGTTGGGAGACTCGTGGATGAGCCGGTAATGTTTTAGCGCCGGGATTTCCTGTATGGTACGGTTTGGCAGATCAGAGAACATGTCGGCAAACCGACCAGTCGTGATGTCTTTTCCCTCTCTCACAAGTACAGTGTCATTCGGGATTCGGGTAATATCCCGGTCCTCGGCGCTCGCGACGACCCGTGCATACCCGTTCA
>JAPKXR010000305.1 GCA_026394715.1 Methanomicrobiales archaeon
GTGTCAGGTGACATCTCTGACGCAGTCGGTCTGGGTCTGTCAGAGAGCACGGTTTCAGGCAAGGACAAGATCTATGTTCTTGAGGTGAACAATGAAGCGATAGATTCGAGTCCTAATATTGGGGAGAGAGGGCGACTTGCAAACGAGATGGGGAATGTGCATGAGGTTGTTTTGAAAACCAAGAAAAAAGAGGCCGGTGGAAAAATTGAGGAAACACTTAAAGACATGAAAACTAAGACCGGGGAACCCCGACAAAGGAGGATATCAAGCGGGTGCAGAATGATGCTTATCTGGAAGCAAAACAGAATGCATGTGAGCGGCTGGCAGAACTGTACCCGCAATATATCACCTTTACCGCGTATCCAAAATAAGACGCAACATATTTCTAGGGGTGGATCATTAAAACCCTTCATCATATCTGGTATCTTTCATCAAATTAAAAAAAATATACAGGACAAAGTATGAAGGTCTCCATGATCCATGAAAAATCTAACCCCTGATGACCCGGCTGGTAACAAAGACAACAACGAAGCAACGTTTCTTTCCAAAATGTGGGACCGGCTGATGATCAAATGAGAAAGTGAAAGAAACTCATGACCTGACCATCAATCAATACGAATGGAACCCGGAAATAGGAATATATCCATATCGGGGTATAATCTTTACATGACCTGAAAGGAATTGGCTATGACCGAAAACAAAAAATTCTGTCCAAACTGTGGCGCTGCGCACACGGCCAGTGCAAATGTCTGCAGGAACTGTGGTGAACGCCTACCATCAGAGAAGCTTACCGGAGCGAACATATTAGAACAGTCCTCTGCTGCGCTGGGGAAGGTCACATCTGCCGCCTCAAAAGTTGAGTCCGCCGTGAACACTGCAGAGAAGATAGGATCTGCGGCTGATCGGTTCTCCCAGGTCATCATCCGCCCACCTGCAGAATGGAAGGTCGTCGTCGGAGAGATGGTCCCGCAACTGGGTAAGGAAGCGGTTGACAAGGTAGTGACTACGGCAGTCTCACAGGCCCAGGGAAAGGTACAGGAGCGAGTGCTGCAGGAGGTTACTACCCGGCTCGGAGGTGAGGATCCAAAAACATATCCCGAGCCGGTTGCTCCGCCAGCGGCACCACCAGGCCAGGTCTGCCAGTCCTGCGGGTTCACATCTCCAACCGGTGACAAAATTTGCGGGAGTTGTGGCGTGGCACTAGGGGGGCATCCGGCCCAGGGACCCGCCCCTTCATCACCGATCTGTTCTTCCTGTGGAAAACCGGTGAAACCTGGTGCGAAGTTCTGTGGGAGCTGCGGCGCAACACCAGGGGTGAGTCCTGCCCAGGAACCCGCCCCTTCATCGTTGACCTGTCCTGCCTGCGGAAAACCGATGAAGCCCGGTGCAAAGTTCTGCGGGAGCTGCGGGACCACGTTTACCGGTGCAGGGAATCAGGCCCCGTCACTACCCCATAATCAGTGCCCCTCCTGCGGGAGCCCTTTGAAACCTGGCGTAACATTCTGCGGGAAGTGTGGGAACAGGATATAGATAAACTCCCAATCAACACGGGACCCTGGAATCACGGGGAAGGTCAACAGGGGGGTGAATTATGGAAATAAACACTCCTGCCAATAAAACCGATGCATGGATCCAAAGAAATATACAATGGAAACAGGAGAAATTGATTTTGTCACCTAAAAAGAGGTGATCCCCATGTTAGATACGATCCAGGTGGGATGCAGATGGTACGAAATTTTGTAGAAAAAGTAAACGGGTTTATCGCGGCCCCTGTTGTAACCTTTCAACGGTCCAGGGATGACTCGTTTGGACAAGTATTTACCTATTTTATTGTGCTCCTGCTGACCAACGCCATCCTGACCACCGTAATCGTGATTGCCGGGATGTCGGTAAGTTATCTTTTTTGGGCAATATCCGGACTGGGCCAGGTATACCCGGTAATTTTCTTCGAATACTTTTTCGGAGGTGGTGTCTCAGCGGTTCCTCAATCGGTATTTTTATTTTTGTTTGTAGGGGGAATAGTCGGGGTCGTCGTTTGCAGCGCATGGCTTCACCTCTTTGTCTGGCTCCTTGGAGGGCAGAAAGGATATCTCCAGACCCTCAAATCGCTCATGTACGGGATGACTCCTGCCCTCCTGCTCGGGTGGGTCCCGTACATCAGCTTCATCGGACCGGTCTGGAGCCTTGTCCTGGAGGTCCTCGGTATCCGGGAACTTCAGGAAATGTCCGTAGGAAAAGCAGTCACTGCAGTCCTGGTTGCCGTCGTCATTGCGGTTGTTATCATTATCGTGATCTCCGCAGTCCTCTTATTGAGTCTTATTTAGTTGAGTACGAATGGTTTCATCGCCAATTTTTTCCATACCCCTAGGCGATCGTGATAGCCTGTTCGAATGTAATGATCTCTAAAAAAAATCAGGAGCGGGTAACAGAGGGTACAGCAGTCCGCATCATGAGGCTTGCGATTACCAGGGAATCCATCATGAGATAGTTATTATGAACCAGTTCGTCTGGAGGCCCACAGATAAAAGGTAGATTACTATGACGCAGATAAAAGTGGTGAAATTAATGATATCAACCCCAAAATGCCTGA
>JAPKXR010000396.1 GCA_026394715.1 Methanomicrobiales archaeon
GGTTGCGTTGAACGATACAGGCTGGGGGGCTCTTATTACCGGAGTTACGGTTTGGCTGGTGACGGTGCCGGGTGTGCCAGGGGCAGTTGTACACCCTGCCGTCACAAGGAGGCAGATCATTACGGCGATTACCAGGGTTGAAATATGTGTCTTGTCCGTATAAGGTCCTCTTAACCGATTAATGGTGAATTAACTCTATTTTAGTATCTCAATAAAGTTAATCCTTTTTTATTTTGCAGAACAATGCAATCTGGCGTTTTGTACCCGGATGATATGAAATATTGATGCCAACATCACGCCCGGGTAAGGATGTTTGAACGCAAACATCTCGACCGATGACCTTGGAATTTAACCCAGTCTTCCATTTTTCCGTATCCTTTGATTGCTCATCCAATCCACAATGGTAAAATATTTCTACCATTTACAGTAAAAGGCAAGGCCGACAAGTCCCGCAGCAAGGCTGGCAGTACCAATTAAACTTACTGATCCCCCCACATAGGGGATTGTTCCTCCCACGATTATGAAAAGTAATCCAATAACGAACAAAATGATACTAATCGGTTTTGAGTCCATAGTTACTAATAATGACCCCAATATATAATCTCTTTGACGAATTGCAATTTCCCGCACTGTAGAATTCCTCACTCTTAATGAAAACAAAAATTGATTGGGGAATTCTACTGAGCCTTTTTTAATCAGCCATAATACGTCAATGGCGGGATAAAAGTGGACAAATGTAGCGGACCAACATGTTACACCAAAAATCATAAAGTCATCGAAATATATCCCGGAAGCATATGAGTAAAAAGCCCCTGTTTTCGTCGTTCCTCAAGTAGATAACTATCGCCCTTGATGTTTATTGTCGTGCAGTGGTGAAGGAGAAGATCTTCGAACGAGGGTTAGGGAAGAACACTGGTATGGGGCTGGCACTTTCGCGGGAGATCCATAATATTACCGGCATCACGATACGTGAAACCGGCGAGTCGGGGAAGGGAGCATGATTTGAGATGGCAGTGCCGAAAGGGGCGTGGCGGAAGGCCGGATAAAAAAATAAGGGGCTCCGTCTCACCTCTCACCAGGATCGCCTTTATGAATGGATATCATTTTTTGTCTCGTAAAATATAGTGTATGTGGACCGGAATGCGGCGAAGATGAACCATCCCGACAGCAATTATGGCGCAGAAAGGGACACCTGGGGGCTCGGATGAATTTTTGAAACCCGAAATTTTGAAACCCTGGTTGAGAGACTTATACCTGCGTCAGGCCGGGTCTTCAACAATCAAATAGGGTAGGAAATTAATCAAAACATAAATGTTAAAGCGCGGGATAAATCATTCGGGTTTAACACTACTCCCGAGATTGAGGGAACGAACAACCGGATGTAAAAGAGTTATCCGACCAGGAAAATTGTATATCGGGAAGTCTGGGATCCGCATCCGGGACGAATAGATATACGTTGCCTGAAATCCGGTGTTCCTTGTCCTCAAATTATACTGCGGGAATTTTGTAGACAAGGGGCCCTGAATTATTCGAATTTCCGGACATTGACCCTAAACTTATTTATAAGTGCATGAGGTTGTACACAACATGTAATGATCACCTGTCCCCATTGTTGCATGGAGCTCTCGTCTTCGGATACCGAGTGCCCATCCTGCAAAAAACGGTTACCCAAAACGTTTACCATTATGGATTTCTTGTGGGAGAACTTCCGTCTTTTTACCCTGGTCGGTGTGACAGGGACAATGATCTCCCTGATACCCACGATGGGGTCCCGAATCCTCGGTGAATCCTGGATTACGCATTCCGATCAGTACCTCCCACTCCTCCTTTCGATAATAATTTTTTTCGGCACGATTTTCCTGACCATTTGCTTTTTAATGATATTTAACCTGATTTTCAGGGGGAGGGCTGACGAAGCGGTCCGTTCCAGGATCGCCGTCAGGTCAGGATCTCTTACATGGCACGACGGCGATTCTCAACGTTTCGTCCTGCTCTTCTGCCTGGTGCCAATGTGGTCTGGCTTAACGCTGTTTTTCATCCTGATGATGCCCCTGATCACCAACAACTATTCATGGATATTTGCGATTGTTACAGTGCTCACCTGTATACCGCTTGCACTCTATTCGTTTCTTGGCTGGAAGCTCGGAAAAACCGCCACGAAGTTTATCCCGGGACTCAGGAAGTTCCCCAGGTTGAGCGTGACAGCATCTACCGTTCTGGTTATCGTGGTCCTTCTCCTTGCACCCTTTGCACTACCCGCATATTTTGGTAATACGGATACGTTCTCAGGGGATGTGAGGATCCGGGCAGACCCTCAGTATTTTTCGCCTCATATTTCATCGGCAAAAGGTCTGCAGTTATCGATCACGAATCTTTCCGATCGTGAATTA
>JAPKXR010000245.1 GCA_026394715.1 Methanomicrobiales archaeon
GTTACCCCTTGTCATCTGGATACCAGGAGTTCGACAGAAGAATGGTTTTCAAATCCTGCGAGTCTGACTCATGAATGAAACGGCAGGGGGTTATTTTTTCGTAATCCCACATCCCGTCATCCGTATGAACACGATACGGTACCCTTGATACGGAGGGGCCATATCTGCGATAGGAGGATAATTGCCGGTGATGGACTGCGTTGAAATCTACCAATGGCGGGTTATACTCCGGAAATTGGCAGTTACTATTGGTTAGGGAGCCCAAGATCTAACATGATAGAAAACCGTGCAATTGGATAAACACCCGCCGTAAGGAAGTTCTTAAAGAACGTGGGGGTCCAGGAATGAAGCATAACTCCACCAATCTTACGGCAGTTATACTATATGAATTTCAGGGTAACAGGGTTTGAAAAGCCCCGGGTTTAACAAAAAAAGGTCAGAAAAAAGTATTTTATTTCCGGATTAACCACAACATGAACCGAACGGGCACATGCCAGCGCTGCCTGCATCAACGGTGGTCGTTTGTCCGGCTACTACCGTAACGGTTTGACAGTAATATACGGCTCCTACCTGACCGTTATACACGGAAAAAGCGGGGTTACTATTACGGCCATAATTCCCGCCTCCGTTGACTAATTTTATTTCATATGAACCGGGCAATACCTGGTCTTCCCAGTACGCCGGAGTGTAACCAGCGATTTGCCAGCGACCATTATAGATCGACTTGCTGGAGTTATAAAAATGGGATCTGATCCAGATAGTGTCTCCCTCATTCGCACCGAGAATAACAAGGCCCCCAAGCGCTGAATTAGAACTTCCGGCACCCTGTTGGGGCACGGGCGTAATCACCGGAATATAAACAGGTACGGACGGCCGGTACGCGTTAAAATTAGGAAGTCCACTTGAACCGGGTTTATATACATAGGGAATAGCTGCCGACGGCTTGATCATCGTATAGAAATCCAGGTAGTTAGGCACCGCCTTCACCGTATCCATAGTGCCTGGAGTCCCCGGTACCTGCGATACGGCACCCTTTTGAGTGAATAGCTGGTTATTCTTTCCAAAGTCCACGGTTGCTGCGGACACCGTCGCCACCAATGCCGCACACATGATGACCACCAATACCGCATAAACGGCTGATTTTTTCATACCTCTCATTTCCATCATCTCTTTCTCCCAAGCTTTCCGCGCTATGCACACAGATTATGCCGTTCGTACTGGCCTGATGTGTTTCATAAAAGATCAGCAAACTGCCTGGCCGTACCTGATCCTGCATGAATTTCTATAACTATGATACATGCACAACAGGCATATATCTTTTTATTGAGTACTCATCCTTTGTGACCAGCAGAGTCTATGGATCCCCACTAACGCATCCCGGGAATAAAAAAATATGACTGCCTGATAAAAAGTGTCCTGACCATCTTCAGACAGAAACCCGGAGCAATGTTCTCCGTCGGTCCTGTCAAAGGCAATTTCTCATAACCCGGGTCAGCGGAGGACCAGCACGAACCTGTGTCAACAATATCCGATGAACCCTGTCTTCCAGGTAGTGTTAGCAGGTGCCTGAATGAAGGCTGGTCCTGCCTGGACATAGAGAGGCTGCACATAACGAACAGGTACCGGCAGGTACCGGATGACGGGGCCGGGCTGCACAACGGTACCGGCCTGTACCAGTCCGGTCGCCGGAGTAAGTGTCCCCTCCTGGCCTGCCGTTACCAGGTCACCCGTACTAAGCGGTCCGGTTACCTGGATCATTCCCTCTTTCAGCCAGGTACTCTCCTGCCCCCACGACATAGACGAAGAAGTCCGGTAATTCAGATCTGCGCCGCCCTGCCTCACCGTAAGCTTCACGGTATAGGTACCCGGCGTTGTATACGTGTGGACCGGCTCCATCCCTGAACCATAGGTCCCGTCCCCGAAATCCCAGGACCCCGAGCCGGTTTCAGGCCCGGAATTGTACGAGAATTTCACCGTTAACGGGGCGGGCCCGGTGGTGGGCGTCCCGGAGAACCGGCTCCCGGTCATGCCCAGAGAGATCACCGTCTCTCTGCCACCGCAGGTGCCACCGAATGCACAAACACACGGGTCTGAATCACAACATAGGCCGTAACCATACCCCGCCAGGGAATCCGGGTAATAGGGTAAGAAACTCCGGAAGGCTGAATCAGAACCTGAGTCGAAACTACACCCCTTCGCCCCGGCTAAAAACTGATCGTACGGCCCCGCGCTCACAGTCCCAGCCATGAGGCTGCATCCAATGATAATAACTACCAATACCTGGATTCTTCGAATGTCGTGCCCCGGTCCCATGTACAATCTTCCTGTCCTGAATGGTACGTTGTGCATCGGATTTATATAATTCCATGAGCTACGGCCCCTGAAACGTTGTATCAGACGAAACGGAAATGACCGGACAGCGTTCTGACCAGTCTGTAACCTTTGCGGGGTATCAGCGGTGCTAAAGAATCTACTATTAACAAGATAAAACGTAAAACAAGGACGCCCAGGTCGGAATTCGAATCCGAGTCGTCTGCGTGACAGGCAGACATGATGGGCCGCTACACTACCTGGGCTCTCTTTCGCACAAATTATCCCGCCTCCCGGAGTCGAACCGGGGACATCGCGGTAGCCGCGCAGTTGCCTCAATCGGCAAACCATACTACAGCCGCGCACTCTACCAGGCTGAGTTAAGGCGGGGTCTTGCGCCATTAATATAGGGTAAATAGGGGTATTAAACGTATCGATATGAGTACCATTTTTTTGAGGTTATCCGGTTTTAATTAGGATTCATTTTATACCAGGGGTTGCCTAATAGTGAAGTATGTCAACACGAACGGTCCCTGCGGGGAATTGTCTTCTTTGTCGCTAACCATGCGCCAAAAAGAATAGCTGTTTTCGATACCACCCTGCGTGATGGTGAACAGACACCAGGTGTCTCTTTCAAGTTTGAGCAGAAACTCGAGATAGCCCGGCAGCTTTCCTCGATTGGAGTCCATACGATTGAAGCAGGGTTCCCTGCATCTTCAGAAGCCGAACGGGAGACCGTGAAGGCTATTGCGAACCTGGGACTCGACGCGAGGATCTGCGGGCTTGCACGGTCTAAAAAAGAAGACGTGGACATCTGCCTGGATTGTGATGTGGACATGGTCCATGTCTTTATCCCGACTTCCGAAGTCCAGCGTACCCACACGATCCATAAAAGTGCTGAAGAAGTGCTGGATATTACGAGAGAGATCGTGAGTTATGTCAGGGACCACAGTGACCTGTGCATGTTCTCGGCAATGGATGCGACACGGACGGACTGGGACTACCTCGTAAAGGTATTCCAGGTAGCAGCAGAGGCAGGAGCAACGGTGATTAACATCCCCGATACCGTCGGGGTGATCACCCCCTCTGCCATGAAAGTCCTTGTCCGGAAAATTGCGACCGAGGTTACCTGCCCGATTGATGTGCATTGCCACAACGATTTCGGCCTTGCTGTCGGGAATACCATTGCTGCCGTCGAGTCCGGGGCGTCCCAGGTGCAGGTTACCGTGAACGGCCTCGGTGAACGTGCCGGTAATGCAGACCTCGCGCAGACGACCATGATCCTTGAAGCGATCTACGGTATTGGTACGGGGATCAAACTGGAAAAACTGGTCGAAACATCCCGGCTTGTCTCCCGCTACGGGGGGTTTGGCGTCCCACCCACCCAGCCGGTGGTCGGTGAAAATGCATTCACGCATGAGAGTGGTATCCACTCCCACGGGGTGATTGCATGTTCCGCTACCTTTGAGCCGGGCATTATGACGCCCGAAATGGTAGGCCACCGCCGGAGGCTTACACTCGGTAAGCATGTGGGACGGCATGCAGTCCGGCAGATGCTGGCCGATGCACACGTAGACCCGACAGATGACCAGCTGGATGAGATTGTAGAGCGGGTGAAATTTATCTCGGCGAAAGGAAAGCGGGTAACTGATGGTGACCTCTACGAGATTGCCGGCAGTGTCACGGGTGCAGTGAACGGTGAGAAGCTGATTGTGCTCGATGACCTCGCCATCATGACCGGCAACCATGCGATCCCAACCGCGAGTATCCGGGCAAAAGTCAGGGGAGTGGAGCATGTGTACTCAAGTGTCGGGAGCGGGCCCGTTGATGCCGCCCTGAATGCAATTCTTGGGATTGTGCCCGCACGGATCACGCTGAAGGAGTTCAATATCGAGGCTATTTCGGGGGGGTCTGATGCAATAGGGCATGTCACCATCGCCGTTGAGGACGAGCACGGGCGCATCTTCGATGCCAGCGCATCAGGTGATGATATCGTCATTGCTTCTGCGGAGGCGATGATCAATGCGATCAATCTCCTGCACCACGTGGAACAATAAACCCTTGAGAAACCCCGGGTTTATCCACCCGTTTTTCACCCGGGTGCGCCGCATTTTATCACACTGAACGTGTAGACCCCACGTGCCCACGCGGGGATTTTTCGGGGGCCTCCCTGTTACCGGCAGGTTGTACTGCAATAGGGGCGCCTGGCTGAAGATGAAAAAAAAGCCCTGGTAAGGACTCTTTTCGGCCCTGCGGGTAATTCCTTAAAGAAAAGTTCAACGCCCGCAGTTATGCGGCAGACGGGGTACCGGGACCATCGATGGCCTGTTTGACCTGGGCCTGGATCTGCTCGAATTTTCCCTGGAGCATTTTTTCCTGTTTTTCAAGTGATTTAATACGGAGGTCAAGGGTTTCCTGTTTTTCGGTCAGGTTCAGGACCACGTACTCCTTTTTCTTCTGCATCATCACGGTCCCGACACTCATGTATACATTCCCTTCCTCGGGGACGTCGGCCAGCTCTTCAACGGCCCGCTTCGCTTCCCGGAGCGCCATTTCATACTGGTTTTTCTGCGCCATGACATTCTGCATCTGCTGCTGGATCTGTTGCAGCATCGCAAGCTGGTTCTGGACTTTGGGTGAGATCTGGTTCATACTTTGCAACCACCACGGTTAGGTATTATTTCCTGCATTTCCAATGCAACATTCACGAGCCGGAGCCACATGTTGAGTGATGCCCTGAGTGCCCCGATATCCGATGCATGTACCACGAGGACGAGCGTGTCGGGGGCCTCAACCCAGCACCGCACGTGCGACCTCGTATTGACTTCGCCCGCCATTTCAGGTTCAATCGCCAGAAACACGTGGTCGATATCGGTCCCGGTGAAGCGGAACACCGCACTATGCTCCATTAAGGTTTCCCGGCATGAGTCCCGCTTAGTACGAGGTATCCGAAGTCCCGCACTGTACCCCGTAGGGTGTCAGCCCCAGCAGGTATCGTCGGCGGCGGGTCCCATCAAATATCAGGGTACCGCCCGTTTCCCGGCTCAATGTCACTCGTATATATGGTTTCATCACATCATAAACCGATTGGTCAGTGACGGAGACCTCTTTACTCATTGCTCCGGCCCGGTCTTCGATTGTCCGGTCCGTAACGAGGTAATCTGCAACAGGTTCTCCACCTGAAAAGATCTGTAACCTCGTCCCGGCGGGTTCTGACGAGATAATCAAAAAAGATGTATCAATTGAATCCAGTTCATGGAGGCCCATTTTACCCCGGGTAAAAAACGGGTAGCCCAGTGCAAATGCAAGGTCTTTTGCAAGAGACCGGACATCAGGCGCTGCTTTTCTCGAGGTCGTAACGACCGTCATCTGGCCTTCAGCACTTTGATCGCCGCACCTCTCTCTTTAAAGAGGATGCGGTGACCGCAGTAGGGGCAGCGGACGTTCATGTCAATTTCAACCTTCTGCTTGCACCGTGCACACTTGTATGTGCCTGCCAAAAGATCTCATGCCTCCTTCTGTATTGAGCGCTCGATTGTCCTGAGTGCGACACGAAGGATGGGGGTCTGCGGCTGGTATGCGCCACCTGCAAATTTGAAATCGCACTTACGGCATTGCCAGATACCGGTACCTTTGCGGTGTACTCCCATCACATCACACCGTGGACAGCGGTGGTATGCACGTGAGATCTTTTCCATCTCTGCGACTCTTTTACGAACAAATCTTCCGTACCTGCACCCGAACCTGCCTGCGCTACCTGTGACCCTTCCTTTCGCTTTATGGTTTGCCTTGCTCATATGGTATTCCCCTAATATTTGTGTCTTCTATCATTTGTCATCTCGATTAATATACTTGATCAAGCACTTTCACTTCTGCTTCGCCCTTGGTGAGACGGTTGACGGTATCATAAAACTCACCCTGGATACCCGCAGGGATACGCATGACCCCGATCCAGGAGCCGTCTTTCTGCCATTCTTCCTTCTCCATCACACAACCGCTGTGGAGCTCACCATACGCCCGGTGTGCATAATCTGCCGGGACCCGGACGACAATACGTAATTCCTCAAACCGGATAGGCAGGAGAGGCCGGAGCGCTTTGACCGTTTCCTTGACACTCTCATCAAAATTTTTGAACGGGTCAATGTTGACCCTGGCCTCTTCCATCGCCATTTCTATCCTCTGCGGCGGGTGGGGGTGGCCGGTCTGCGGGTTGACCGCATTACGGCTGATGAACGTAATTACCTGCTTTCTTTTTTCGGCAATCATCTGCCTGCGCTGATCGGCAGTGAGATGGACTTCACCCTTTTCTATTATTTTTTTTGCGACAACCGGGAACTCGGTGGTTGCAAAGACCTTCATCAGTGATTCTTCAGATGCCCGCTTCCCGTGCGCTGCATTTTCAAACACATTGAGAGCGGCAACCACGTCTTCCAGCTCAATCGGCCCACCCTGTCTGAATAGTGCAACCTCGTCAGGACCGACCAGGAGCTCAAACTTCTCGCCGTGGCTCTCGAGTCGCGCTACCACTGCCTTGTCTAGTGGTATCATTACCTGAGCCTCCTACTTTTCAAATAGCTCCACGAATGAAGCTACTTCTTCCTTACTCATCTTCCGGAACACGGGGTTACTGGTCTCAATGACACCAATCTCAACGGTGTTCACATCAAACTTCCCTTCTGTTGCGTCACGAAGCGCTTTTAACCCGAGAATGATCGCGTCAGAAACAGTCGAGTCGTACTTGTATTCCTCCTCGAAGAGTTTCATGGCAGCCGGGCGACCGATACCGATACCTGTCGCTTTATACTCCAGGAGAGTCCCGCTCGGGTCTGTCTCGAAGAGCCGGCATTCGCCATCACTGATACCGGCGATTAAAAGCGCCGTACCGTACGGCCTTGCACCACCAAACTGCGTGTAGGTCTGCATATGGTCGCAGAGTTTCTTGGACAGTGCTTCTACATCGATCTTCTCATCGTAGGTGACCCGGCTGATCTGGGACTCTACCCGTGCCCGGTCAACGAGTGCCCGTGCATCCCCGACGAGGCCTGACGATGCGACGCCGATATGTTCATCGATCTTGAAGATCTTCTCGATTGATGACGCTTCAAGCAGCCGTGAGCTGACCCGTTTGTCAACGATCAGGACCACGCCTTCCACACACTTTATTCCTACTGCGGTAGTACCGCGTTTGACCGCTTCACGGGCATACTCAACCTGGTATAACCTTCCATCCGGGCTGAATACGGTGATCGCACGGTCGTAACCCATCTGATACTGTGGTTGCATTACATCTCCTCAATATCTGTCTCTGTGAGGAACAATAGCTCCCGGCTTTTAAATCCCTTTTCAATTACATCAACTTTCTGACCGGGGAAGTAATAGGCCTCGAACGTCCTCTCACCAATTTTTAACTCTTCTGGACCGTGGACTGGTCCCTTCCTGCATTTTTCAATCCTCCGTTTCAGGGCATGTATTGTCCCGGAAACGGCATAGCTCCTGATGGAGATCCCCATTTCATTCATGCACGAGACGGTCGATAGTGCCGTTGCAAGCCGGCCCTCGCACCCTCTCCTGCACCGGATGATACAGAACTCGCGGTCCCCATACACGACTGCCATCTGGATACCGGCAGCAATCGCGTCGCCCCAGAGGGACGTGACCGCTTCCAGCACCACGTGGTAGAGCGATTTTGTTTCGGGGCATAACCATGACGGGGTGATCTTCGCGAGGACATACCGTTTTTTATCCCGCATTGTCGGGGGCCGTGGTCTCACAAAACCACCTGCACCGGGCCAACGGGCGAGAGCAGGCTTTTCACCGTTGCAAGGGCCTTCCTCGCATCAGGTTCTGCAATACCTACCAGTGAGGCCAGGTCCAAAATCTCCCTCACCGATTTTAATTCAACAACCGATCGGGCGTTGCTCGAGAGGGTGAGCGGGAACCCGAACCGTTCACAGAGACCGGTAATATCCGAGTAGCGCTGGATTGCTTTCTGTCGCCAGACCCCGCGTAGCATGACAAGAGGGCGGAGGTCGATATCGATGGCAACATGGTTTTCGGCAGACATCCGTGCGATAATATGGTCGAACGAGTTTTTTTCCGTCTTATGAAGGTGCCGGATTACATGGACCCCCTTGACCTGGATGACGGCACGGTTGAACGCATTATTACCCCCGTTCACCACGAGTAGCCCTTTGCCGGAAGCGTTCGCCCGGCTTGCATTCAGTACCGCTTTCACATGCGGTTCCCGTACAAGCGTACCACCAATCACCGAAAAACCATCTTGTTCCCAACATGGCTGGCCGATGGCAACGATACTGTCAAAGCCACGCTCCCGGGCCTCGATGACCATCCGGCGGACTGAGGTATTACCCTGGGGTGATGGAAATACGGTCGCGTCTGTTGCAAGCATCCGGAAATACCATTTTATCTTAAAAAAAATGAAGGGATTATTTTCCCTGGTTCGCATGGGACCGGATACTGGGGCGGGTCTTTTCTGTACCCCGTCCCCGGGACATCATACCACGGCCTTTTCTTCCCGCACTCGTTTTACCACGTTCTGCACGACCCCGATGGACGGGGTCACCTATCCACGAGAGGTTGCGGTCACTCTTCACACACGGGTGGTGACCGTCGACGAGGATGACCTCGTACCATTTCTGTCGCCCGTCCTGGCCAACCCAGTAGGAGTTGAGGACTTCCATGTTGGGGTGCCGTCTTGAGGCTCGCTCTTCGGCGATCCTCTGGATACTCTTTCCCGCGGTGATGCGGTTGACACCCATTCTTGCCGTCCTTCGTGCACGCACGTAACGGGACCGCCTGCGGCCACCGCGTCGCACCGTCACGCGGACGACAATAATGCCCTGTTTCGCTTTATACCCGAGGCTCCGGGCCCGGTCGATACGGGTGGGGTGATCACAACGGACTACGCTTCCTTCCCGTCTCCAGACCTGCATGCGCTCCCACTGGAGGGCACTGACCGGAGAATCATCGGGTCGTTTCCATGCGTCGCGGACGTACGCATACATCGATTTTGACATGATATTTCACCAAGGTTCAGCTCGTTTCCGAGCTACATTCCTACACGGGACGCATCCCGTATTCCTAACTAATCTGACGGGACGGAATATAAAATGAACTACGTCGCGCCTTCCGGGACACGGCCGGGACCCGGGACACGGGCCGTGCGGGGTAACGGTGGCAGGGTATTATTGCGGGTTAACGGCCTCTTTTTTCTTCTCTGTCACGCATATCCCGTCGATCCGTGTCACCGGATACTGGCCTTTGCTATCTTTTTCGGCTGATTTCACCATATCCCAGATGGTGAGGAGTGCCACGCTTACGCCAGCCAGTGCTTCCATTTCGACGCCGGTTTTCCCGACCGTCTTTACCCGGACAGTTGCTTCAATCCACGACTCTTCTTCACTGAATTCGACCACTATCGCTCCAATGGGGATCTGGTGGCACATCGGGATCATCCGGGGTGTATCTTTTACTGCAAGGGTGGCAGCGACACGTGCAGTCGCCAGCACGTTGCCTTTTATTACGGCCCCTTCCTGTATCGCTAGCAGGGTCTCCTTCCGGAGATAAATCCGACCTTTCGCCGTCGCTTCCCGGGTGACATCCCCTTTTGCCGTGATATCAACCATCTCTGCACGGGAGTCCGAAATATGGGAAAATTCAACCATTACGATACACCTTTGCAGAACAGTTCGCGCGGAATGTACTTAACAAGGTCGCTTGGGACCAGGCCTCCGCCAATCGCCTGCTCTGCTGCCATCCCCGCCCTGCCGTTCACATACGCGGCGATTATCGCTGCGTCAACGGCAGGCAGGTGACAGAACAATGCCGCCGTGACGCCCGCAAGGACATCCCCCGTCCCGCCTACCGTCATCGCGGGTGTCCCGGCCCGGTTAAATTTCACCCGGTTGCCATCAGATATCACGTCGACTGCTCCTTTCAGGAGGATGGTTGACCCTGCCGCTGCAGATTGCACGGCGCGACCACGTTGCACCAGGTCTGCCGGGGCGACCAGTCCCGTCATACGGGTGAACTCCGCCGCGTGTGGTGTATAGATAGTCTCCTCTGCAAGGGGCAGCGGCCGGCGGAGGGCGTCGGCATCAAACACCGCTTTTTTGCAGTGTGGTGCAACGGCACAGACAACATCATGGCTGGCATCCCCAAGGCCGTTGCCGCATACAACGACGTCCGCCTGGCAGGCCAGCTCGATCAGCCGGGGGATATGGTCCCGGTTGATGACCGCCCCGTCAAGGCGTTCGTAGATTAAGTCAGGGACCGGTTCAAAGACGGGCGACGCGATCCGTACGATGTCTGCGCCTGCCCGTAGTGCACCAAGGCCGGCGAGGTAGGGGGCACCCTGGTACGGGCCCCCACCGATAATAAGCACGCGTCCCCCCTCACCCTTGTGGGCATTGGTACCCCGGCGGGGAAGAAGAGTGACATCCCCGGGCCCCGTGAAGACTTCGGCCTCGATCGGTATACCGATATCTGCAACAAGAGAGCCACTGGTTTTCGGCCGGTGGAATGCGACAACCCACCGGGCCCGGACCCCGGGAGTCGGAAGGTCCACTGATAGAATGGGGGTGCCGGACTCGTTGGCCATGGCGATGCAGGTGTCAAGCGGTTCACGGGGCGGTCCGTTGCTACCGGTGCCGAGCAGGGCATCGATAATAAGGTCAGAATTACGGAGACGTTCCGGCAGGGGGCCGAGATCGCTTTTGCACCGGAACCGGAAGACCGGGACATCACAATACCCGAGCAGGTGACGCTGCCGCTCAACGCCCGGACTTGCGGGTTGCTGGTCAAGGTACCAGGTCTCAACATCGGTATCGCGGGCCAGGTAACGGGCGGCCACCATCCCGTCACCGCCGTTGTTCCCCTTTCCGCAGAGTAAAACGACTTTTTTTGGGGACTGTTTCCGCGCAACATCCGCGATGGCCCTGCCTGCACTCTCCATCATCTGGTCCGCGGAGTGCCCAAGTGAAATTGCATTCATTTCAACTGCGTTCATCCCTGCCGGGCTGATTATCCCCGTTTCCAGAAACTGGTACAGGCCTTCCCTCCGCCCGGTCACGGGCCCCACCCCTGGCATACCATCATATGAGAAGGGTTCTTCACCGGTGGACTATTGAAATGATCGGCTGCCGGACATACCGGAGAGTTGCAATAATTCTCGACGGATAAATCAGCCCTCCCGAAAAAAATCGGGCCGTAACAGAGTGTTTCTTTACGTCCCGCCGCGCAGTATGAGATACGAGGGGGAAATCGATGAGAATGGAGACGGGGACGGGGGTCGATGCAGAGGTGGCGACCGCGGCGGAGATCATCCGTCGCCAGCAGGAGGTGACGGTCATCTCGCATATCGATGCGGATGGGATCTCCTCCGAGGCCATCCTTTCCCAGGCTATTGCCCGTGAAGGGATTGCCGTAAAATCTGTCTTTGTGCGGCAGCTTGAGCCCCTCACGATGCACCAGGTGCCAAAAGACCGGACGTTTAAGATTTTTACCGACCTTGGTGCCGGGCAGCAGAACCTCCTGCAGGAGCGGGGGCTAGACCCCGAAGATGTCCTCATCATCGACCATCATGTAAGCCAGCCCTGTGAGACCCCGTATGTCCAGGTGAACTGCATCCCGCACGGACTGTTAAAACTGAGCGCTGCAGGACTTGCGTACCTGGTGGCACGCCGGCTTGACCCGGACAATTGCGACCTGGCAAAAATTGCCGTCATCGGCAACGTGGGCGATATGATGGCACGTGAGCATTGCGGCCTTACCGGGCCTGCACGCGGGATTGTGGAAGACGGGGTGACGCATGGGAGCATCGTCGTTCGGCCCCATGACTTAAACTGCTACGGTACGTCAACCCGTGCGCTCCACGTCTGCCTCGCCTATAACGATGACCCCTTCATCTCCGGCATCAGCAATGATGTCAACGGGGCACGCAGGTTCCTTAAAAAAATTGGCATCCAGGGGGACGATGGCCGGAGAGACCTGATCTGGGAGGGCCTCCCGTTCCCGGAACGAAAGAAGATTATGTGCGCGCTCGTGGAGCAACTGATGGCCAACGGGGAGCCGTTTGAACGGCTGTTCTGCGAGACCTACTTATTTCCCGGTGAACGTGAAGGTGAGCCGCTCCGGAACGCACAGGAATTTGCAACCGTCCTGAATGCCTGCGGGAGATGGGCACGGCCCGATATCGGCGGGGCGATATGCCGCGGTGACCGTTCTATTGCGTACCGTGACGCAAAGAAAATGCTCGCCAACCACCGGGCCGTGATCCGTGAACTTCTCCAGTTCATTCTCGATACCGGGGTGGCAGAGCTCACCCACCTCCAGTATATCCATGTCGGCAACCGGTTCCCCGATACGATTGTCGGTATCGGTGCCGGCATGGCCTTATCCAAGTTAAACTGGCAGAAACCGATCCTTATCTTGTGCGAGCTCCCGGAAGATGCAACGCTCGTCAAGGCGTCCATGCGGACGACGGAACGTATCGTAGCCCGCGGTGTTGACCTCCAGGCGGCCGCGAGCACGGTATCCGCAGAGTTCGGGGGCTCAGGGGGAGGCCATAAAATCGCAGCGGGTGCATATATACCAAGAGGCAGTGAAGAGAGGTTTGTCAATCGTGTCAACGAGTTACTCGGAGAACAGCTCGGTCCGGCGAGTGCAGGTCATCGCTGATTACCAGTTTGGAAAAGGCCTGGGAATTGCGCTCTTCCCGGAGTCCTGCGAATTTACCTACTCTACTACCGGTCGTATCCGGCAGGTCATTCTTGCAGGGACACGCCTGGCAACGGTCCGGGCCGAAGACGGCCGGCTGACACTTAGTATAGAATGTGCAGCAAGGCTGCAGCAGGCACTTCATCCACCGTCCTACCGGGTCGGCGTCAGTCCCGACGTCGCTGAGTTTGTGGCAGCCGGAAAGAACGCATTTGCAAAACACGTGGTGGCTGCAGACCCAATGATCAGGTCAGGGGACGAGGTGCTGGTCGTAACAGGAGAAGATACACTTCTTGCTACCGGCACCGCGATGCTCGCCGGGGCCGAGATGCTGGCATTTAATTATGGAGTAGCCGTAAAAGTACGGCAGGGAAGGTCATTGTAATGTTACCCGGAATGAACCCAAAAAAGATGAAGCAGATGATGAAACAGCTCGTGATGCAGGTCGAGCAGATCGAGGATGTCAGCCAGATTGTCATTTCTACCCCGAAAGGACGGTACGTATTTGATAGTGCCGAGGTCTCGGCGATGACGATGCAGGGTGTGACGACCTACCAGGTCATCGGAGACCCGAGGTTTGAGCCGGCTGCACTGGAGATCCCGGCCGATGATGTCCGCCTCGTTGCGGACCAGACGGGCGCGACCGAAGAAGCGGCAAAATTAGTGCTGACCGAGACGAAGGGCGATATTGCCGAGGCGATCATGAGGCTCACTTCCTCATGATTGAGCCAGGGGACCGCGTCCTCCTCGTCGGCAACAACCGGAAGTACTTTGTCCGGGCCGGGCAGGGGCAACTCTCAACCGACCTTGGTATGATTGACCTCGGCGTCCTTCCGGGTGCAACCCCGGGGACGAAGGTGACCAGTCATACCGGGTATGATTTTACCATAAAAATTCCCAGGCCTGCCGATTTTTTTGAACATGCCCGCCGGAGCGGGGCCCCTATGCTCCCGAAGGATATCGGACTCGTGATTGCCT
>JAPKXR010000339.1 GCA_026394715.1 Methanomicrobiales archaeon
CGAAATACTCGAGTTCTCGACAGGTCAGCAGGTGGACAGCCATGGGCCCGGGATCCTCTCGGAGTCGTTGATGGTCGATAGCTGTGGTTCACCTTCTGCAGGTGTTACTTGCGGATCTGACTCACTCGATGCAGAGGGAGCTAACCTTACCCGTCAGGCCTATTGCGAATACGCAGGGGTTTCAACGATGTTCATGACGGATGCTTTGTATTATCGTTCGGCTGGTGGCATCAGCCAGGGTGACACTGAGCAACCGGATTCGCTAGCGATGGATATTTCATCGAAAGGTAATGGTTACGGTAGCTTTGCTGCGGGATCAAGGTCTCTGATCGGGATTGGGAATACTACGGCCCTTGGGTATGTTCATACGACCTCGGAGCACGTTGGGGCAGCTGGAAACTTTACGGTGAATGGGAAGACGAGGTGGACTTCGTTTACTTCATCGGTCTAACTATTTTTTGGGGATTTACATTTTTGCAAATTATTTTCACAGTTTTGGTAAAATGGCAATGAAATGATAACTTTCGATCCTTCATTCCTCGGCATTTTTATTTTCGGTCTAATTGTAGACATTTGTCCAGACCGTATTAATCATCTATAATTTCACCTTATATCAGCAGAGGATATCTCAGTCGGGTCGGATATATCAATCTACTTGTGATCCACGCCTCAATACCCATAGTAATTGGTACTGTAATTCTCAATTGCGAGTGCCGAGCGATATGCGTTTCGATATCCAACTAACAGAGAGGAGAAAACATATTTAAGGTTCGAGAATTTATTGAACAATTAAGGCATTATTGGGGGGTCGAAAAGGAATGAAGCGGATGCTTCATGTTGCAGTCAGTTTATTGTCTCAAATTATGGTCTCTCGCCTTAATTCAATTAGGGAGTTAAATTAAGATGAAAAAATGCAGACCAGTTCTTATCCTGCTTATTATAATGATAACAGGAATCGCCTTGGTACCTCTTGTAAGTGCAGAAGATATTCACTTTGTTCGTGATTTATCCAATGTGCAGAAGGAGAAAAAGATTGCACAACCTCTGAATGAATCAGAGATGATAACAATTTTATTCTCTAATGGTTGGTTAGAGAAACAAAACACGGGTGAAACAAAAGGAATTGTGAATTTAACAGTTAATGAATCAAAGTTTAAAGAAGAATTTATTTTAGACAAAACACATCTTAACAGATTTGTCGATAAAAATCTGAAACCCAAGGATAATGTTGTTATTTTTAGGATGCCCCGTACCATGTTTCAGAGATTAAATCAAGATCCAAACGGTTTGAATATAAGTCTTCCTGAATCACATTTCTTCCGAGCATTTGATAATATCGATAAGATTAATTCCATTTTAGAGGGGAAGGAGTTAGCTCCACTAGAATTGATGGACACCCAACAAATACCAAATCAAAATGGAAACAATAAGAATATTGCTCTTTCCAATGAGCCTAATAATGGATGGCATATAGAAAGGGTATTTTTTGTACCGAATGCTGGGTTCTCTACAACTCATTATCTCATTGGGGAAATAGTTCCTGCTTATCGAAATTTTCAAGGTAGCGATCATTTCCATTGTTATCAAGAAAGAGAGTTATCTTTAGGTGGGGGAGATTATATTGAAATTGGAATATCATATGATGATGTTCAAAATGGAAGCCGAATTTTATTGGAACCTAATATTGTGGATAATGGAATTCAAAAGGATTATAGTCAATATGAAAGCCAAGGATCGGGCTCTATAAGCATTTCTCCAAGTTCGTTACCACATTATTTCGGTTATCATGTACAACTTACCAATAGCCGTTATTACATAACATTCGAAGATATGAACACATTGTCTTGGTATCCACAATATGCATATCACGATCAGGATGCAGGAATTTTTATAAATTCTTGGACCGGATCTTCTGAATTGAATTTACACCAAAATAATGTTCCAATTGTCCAATATCACGCATGGACTACTGCTTATGATGAATGGAACCAGGGTATTCTCGGGGATTGGCAAAGACCACGAGCCATTTGGCATTTTGACAGATTTTCGGACAATTCCAATTTTGTTGGTATTGGTTACTGCTATGTTAATTCAGGAGGAGGTACCTATGATATATTCGGAACAGGTTCATCATTTGATATTGGTTAACCGAATCATTTGATATAATCTTATGATTCCAATTTTTTTTAACGAAAATGTATCATAAATGGGGTATAAAAATGTGTAGCAAACCTTGTATTATAATTATTTTACTATTTTCACTAATATTTGTGAGCGGATGCACGAACCATCAACCGAAATACGATGTTGGCGATATTATTACAAATACAAACGGTGGACCATGTTATGGACTTTATATTGAAGGTCATGACAGGGGAGTAGAATCATATATTTTCAAAAATGTAACCCAATGCAACACAACAAATAATTCACGATGGAAGTATGTAGGGGGTGCTCAGACAGATCCGTATTACCAGATCGATTTCAATCCGCTGATTACAAAAATTGACCATATTGAACTGGACACAGGGATCCCCGGTCCGGTGACAACCTGGAAATAATATACTTTTAAACACCATCTCTAATTTCTGGATTCCATTTAAGGCTGAGGCGCATTATTTTTCTGTTTATATGAAAATTAAACGGACATTTCCTAGAGCCTGGTTGGGGGGTCTATCTTAATAACGTATAACCCCCGACAATAAAAAATTCGGCAGAAATAACCTTTGATTAGCAAAAAATTGAATGAAATCCTATTGTTACGGTTGCAAGTCCTTATTTATATAAATAGGGGTGGCGATTTTATCCATTAACCAAACGTGATGAGATGGCTCACGTTTGACCATTCACCGGTCGAGCGCGAAAGCCTGCTCAGGCAGGTGGCAGAGGCCGAGGCCGAACGGCTGGACTCGTACACGATCACGGTCCCGTCTGCCTGGTATGACATTGAGTACGGGCTGATCAAGGGCTCGGGTGGCTCGGGAAAGGGGACGGCTGTATGATTAAGCGGCTTTCCCAGCGGAGGAAGCTGGTCATCGGCGGCTGCATCTTTGCGGCTGTCGTGCTCGGCGTGGCTTGCACCGGAATTACCCCGGCCCAGGCTGCCGGGTTCGAAGTGCAGACCTATGCAACAGGAGATTCATATCTTTCCAGCTCATCGGACTGGACCTGGGCTGCATCTGACGGGGACCTTTCCAAGACTCCTCCACTTGGGGTCGGGCAGGAAGTTTTGCAGGGAGGATATTCAGGATCAGTCCTGGTATCCGGGCCCGGGACCATGGAGAGTAACCGGGGCCTTTCGACCAACGAAATACTCGAGTTCTCGACAGGTCAGCAGGTGGACAGCCATGGGCCCGGGATCCTCTCGGAGTCGTTGATGGTCGATAGCTGTGGTTCACCTTCTGCAGGTGTTACTTGCGGATCTGACTCACTCGATGCAGAGGGAGCCTGATGAACGTGGAGGCCATCGGTCACGGCTCGGGCCAGTTCTCTGCGGGTTCACGGTCCTTAACCGGCATCGGGAATACCACGGCACTCGGGTATGTTCACGCTGTGCATGAGCAGATCGGGGCTGGTGGGGCGTTTGCGATTAATGGGCGGGTAAGGTGGAGCTCGTTTGCTTCGTCAAATTAATTTTTCGCCGAATATGTGGTTAATCTAAAAAATAAGTATACGAAAATAATTTCTTTACTTAATAAATATTAAATCATAATCTTTTTTACACTAGAAGTGCTACGAAATTATATAATTGTATGATGAGGTGTATTCATTGCACATACCTGATGCATTTATTCCAATCTGGCAGGGCGCAATCTACTGGATTATCGCCCTGGTCTTTGTGTATCTCTCCTTACGGTGGGCAAAGAATGAATTGAACGAAGAAAAATTACCCCTGGTTGCAGTACTGGCAGCCGGCATCTTTGCCCTCCAGTCATTTAACCTTCCCGTCTCAATGGGGACGAGCGGGCACCTTGTGGGCGGTGCTCTCGTGGCAATTGTTCTTGGCTCCCCGTTTGCTGCAGTATTCATCCTTACACTGGTGCTGATTGTCCAGGGTATCATGTTTGGGGACGGGGGTATTACGACCATGGGGGCCAACATCCTCAACATGGGTGTAGTCGGTGGTTTCGTGGGGTTCTATAGTTTCAAAGGACTGAAAGCTGCCACCGGAAGCATGCCGGTCTCTGCATTCATCGCCGCATGGCTTGCCTGTTTTATCCCGGCAATCTGTGCATCGGTTGAACTCTGGCTCGCCGGAACATTCCCGCTCGAAATGGGTATGATTGCGATGGGGTTGTACCATGCAGTTATCGGGGTTATTGAGGGGGTTATCACGGTTGGTGCGATTTACCTGATTATGAACGTGAGACCTGACATGGTGGACCAGGGTGTATTACCGGCGAAGGCGGGTGCCGTCGCATGATTGACAATAAAACTCTGGTTATCGGGGGCCTTGTCATTGCGATCCTTATCGGGGTAGTGGCAGTATTCCTTGCATCAGGCGATCCTGACGGCATGGAAAGCACAGCCCTGATTATCCAGGGACAGAAATCACTCATCGGGCCAACCCCACCCGATGCAGAAATTCAGGAGAACCTGGAGGGCAAGTTTGCGTATTCAGCACCGATGCCGGATTACTCTCTTGGTGAGGGATTGGGTTCTACGGGTGGGATATTAGCAATTGTTGGGGGGACTGTCCTGGCATTCCTCGTTGCCATTGGTCTTGTATACGCATTAAAAATCGCTGGGAAGAAAAATCCCCCAGATGGGATTCTATAGAACTCTATTTTTCATTTCCCTATCATTTCACTCAAGCCACTGTGGCCTGATGTTTGGTAATATTCTCGGATTTTACAAATATTTGTTGTTCTTTTAAAATCGTATATGGACCTTTTTCCCAACCTAATTTTTCAGGTGCGTGAAAATAAAAAAAAGAACCGCTATTCGGGTTGTAATGGACTGTTTAGCAAAGATGAATATTTTAACATATTTGAATAATTGCAGATAAAATTCAAATTGAGTAGTTAATCGGCGTCTTTTTGGGAATTTTTTGTTAAAGGGGTGAAAGGAAGAAACACCTTAAGGGGCCGGGCCACCTGGTCCTCCTTCACCTCGCCGGTCACCGGTTAGATTTCGTCACCGACCAAAAAACGTCACATCTAATGGTATCCAGGTCGATATCGTAGTGTCCCTTCGGGGGCCAGCAGGGTAGACAGGTGGTGGGGTTACCCACCGCTCTTTTGCTTTCACTCACCTGGATGCAGCTATTTTATTTTCTGTTTTTTTGGGCGGCTGGCTAGGCTCATTGTTTTTCGGTGATAGTCTTCGCGACGTTTAGAATGAGGAAGTAAAAGGCAAATGCTGCTTTTTATAAGGCTTTTTATGGGATACTGGAAAAGAATACCCCACAATAGAAGCCCAAATATAGGTCGGATCTGATGAAAATCCCCGTAAATAGCCCTATTCAGCATCAAAACCAAACGGAGGCAAATGCGGGCTCAATAAACGAACGAGAGCGGGGTTAAATGGTTGGGGAGGGGTAATATTACCTAATTTTCAGGGCGTTTAAAGTAATCCGGGTGTCCCACGTATGGTGGGAACTTTTTTCAACCTTGTACGGAGTGCAAACAACCTGTTTACTTCATCCGGGTCAAGTGGCCCAATATATCGTGGGACTCCCTGCATCTGGGGATACAGTTCGAAATATTCCCCTTCGGTCAGGTCCTTAATCTGCATATATACCGTATGGGTTTTTTTGTATATCAGATCCATCCCCACGCAAGGGAAGAACTCCTGTTTTTTCCCGGGTGTGAAAATTATATAAGCAATTATTCGAACGAGATTGTTATCGTACGATTCCTGTTTCCTGTTTGGCCATCTGGATAATAACAGATCCGTTTTCAATACTCCAACTTATTTTGTCTCCCTTCTTGAGATCGATCAGGATACTTGAGGTCGGGACATCAGGCCCCTTCCCCTTTCGGTAGATTTCAGCATGGCGCTTTTGGCACTAATATGGCTCTTATGCTTTCCGGGTTTTCCTCCCTTTTCGATATCCGCTTCGGGGTTCATGGCGCTTCTGGCGCTTTTCTGGCTCTTTTACCCAGAACATAATGGACCCCTTTCCCGTGAATGCCTCTCTTCTCAAAAATTCCTTTTTCTACGAGATCCGTGAGGTCCCGGCTGGCGTTACGCATAGAAATTTTTACAAGGTTCTGATATTCGGAGTTATTGATATGGGCTTTTTCTTTTACGAATTGGATTGCTCGTTTTTGTCGTTCATTGAGTCCGCATTCTGCCAGCATTGCGTCTGTCAGCCAGTCTCTCCAGAGAGTGACAACAAATTCACTGCCGCTTTGGGCAAATTCGGGTTCCGGGAGCCCCGCAT
>JAPKXR010000154.1 GCA_026394715.1 Methanomicrobiales archaeon
AAAGAGGTTAAACCGAAACAGACAGAAGATGCAATAAATTACCTTTTTCGTATTGCAGGAACGGTGCATGGCCCCAAAGACTTGTCAAAAGAACATGATCATTATCTGTATGGAACGCCGAAAAATGGTGAATCTTGAATAAGAAAGAAATTTTTCTGGATACTTCTTTTGTAGTTGCCATAATCAATGATGATGATCAATTTCACAAAGCGGCTTTGAATTTAGAGAAGGATCTCAAAACATACACCAATGTTTGGATTACTGAGGCCATCCTAGATTGAGATTGGCAATACATTTTCCAAATCAAATAAAGATCAGGTTTCTGATTTTATACAATATTGCTATGAATCTCCCAGAATCCACGTAGTAAATACTCATGAAGGACTGTTACGTCAGGCTCTTGATTTATTCAAATACACAGACAAAGACTGGAGCCTCACTGATTGCATCTCTTTTGTGGTGATGAAAAGAGAAGGTATCGACATTGCATATTCATCAGACCATCACTTTGAACAGGCAGGATTTCACTATGTATTGAAATTCTGTTAGTTTCTTTTATGGGGAGGTTATACACCCATGCAATTCGACCGCACCTTTAATGGGCGAAATGATCCGTGGTGAAAACAAAACATTGGTTTCATGTCAGCATCGGGCTTCTCATGCATCTCTGGTAAACGCTTCACCAATAACCGATAACGAAGTATGGATTTTGAATCCTGCATTGTTCGAATGCCCAGGAATTATTCCAAACCGGTCATGCTCGATTTAGTCGAAGAATACAGACGTATCAAGAAAAATAAAAGAATTCATGGACGAATCAATCTAAGACGTTTCATCTTTTCAAGATGTTCTTCCTCGCTGACAGCAAACGATATCTTACCTCTCGTAACTCCACCGCCATAAGGAAGCAACCCTCTTGCATAGGGTTTCCCAATCACATCTTCAGGATTGAATTTCTTTTTTGCCATTTTCCTATCATTTCTTTGATATTAGGACATAGACGAATAACAAGATAACCTTTTTTACAATTCCTAAATCACTGGGTTTATGATATTGCTTTCTGTGTTCCCCCGATGATGAATTTTTTGAAGGGGTGGCGGACGTGGATGGCAGGGGAACGGGGGACATCAGGCATCTATGTCAGATTGCGGTTTCCATACCGATAAGCCGGGAACGCGTGAGAAGTCTTTATCATTTGAAGCGATATGTGTAACCTTCTCTTTATTCATCGCGGCTACATGAATTGCATCTGTGATAAGAAGATGATGCTCCTGCATCAGAGTACAAGATTCAGGAAAGAATGGGCCAAAAATAACCTTTCCGTTCATCGCCCGGAGCATTTCCCCCGCATCATATAGTTCAGGAAAATCTTTGAGAATTTCAGGTGTGTTCTTGACGAATGTAATAGCTTTTTGCGGCGAACTATTGGAACCGATTCACCATTGCTGTTACCATCAACTTATGCATTACCTCACTATAAACAAATTCATCAACAATCCCCTGGATATCCATCTCTTCTGTTCTCTGTATGAACTTCTGGCAGGACTTCCCCCATTTGGGATGCTTGAGAAAAATGTACAAAATAATGTTCGAATCAATAAAAATGCGTGTTCCAGACGGGACCAAATTAAGATTCAATCCCATCCTTCCATTGTAATAATCTCATCTGCAGTTTTTTCATCGGTTGAGAATAATCCATACATTCGGTTCGTAACCGACCGCTTGATTTCAATCATACGGGACTCTCCTTCCCGCAAGGGGAGATCACTTGACGGTTTTAATATTTTATTCTCAACCCTGGCTTCCGAAAGAATGGGCATCTGCAATCACGACTATTATAGTAATGAGTGCGCTTTTTGATTAAAAATGATTGGTTGCGAATGCGAATGATTAATCTGAAACAGAATCTTTAAGCAGTATTGATTTCTTCGTACCGTTCTGCCCGATAATTCTGACAACATCGCCCCGCTCCACACCATTCCCAAAAATGCATTACGCTCCCGCGGCTCCAACCCACGACCGGAGCGATCCCGGATGGGGGGGGTGGACAAGGACCAAAGACGGGGATTATTATAATCTTACAAAAATGAATTACTGACTTTTATTAAGCACCGTATCCCGGAATGTTTCCAGTGGCATCGTTGCCGGTTTAAAAATTCCAACTTCCCCCTTATTCACCAAATTAAAATTATTGAGTAGAAATTTGATATTCTATCCAGCTGATATGATCGGAACAGTTTTACGAAATGGGTGAACGCCTTTCATAGGGTATCCAAATTTTGCCATTAGGAGAAATATTTTACTTACGAGCACATTATCATTAAGTTATAATAAGAACGGAAAATCAGCCTATGACAAATTATCACCTTAGCGTCACCATATGTGAAGAGGAAGGAGTATATGTTTCAAAATGCGTTGAGCTTTAAGTCGCAAGCTGCGGAGATACACCAAAAGAAGCACTGGAAAATATCCGTGAAGCGATCGATCTCTATCTTAAAAATGCCCGGGAATATGGGATATTGACAGATATCGAACCATCCCTCACAACGAATGAAAAATTCACTTCCTTAATCGAGGTCCAGGTTTGAAACTCCCACGGGCATCCTCTTCCCATGTTATTTCGGAGTTGAAGAAGAGAGGTTTTAGTGAAGCATGCCCACCCTGGGAAAGGGAAGTCATACGGCCCTCATCATGACCACTGCATGTTTTGGAGAACAATATTTTTTGGCGCCTGGGG
>JAPKXR010000057.1 GCA_026394715.1 Methanomicrobiales archaeon
TGGTAAGCATCGTTCTTCCCTGGTACCTGTACCTGGTCTGTGCACCATTTCTCCTGAAAATCTGCTTTGCCTGGCGGGCCCTGGAGGAACATACCAACCGCGTGGTCAGCGCCGCCCGGTATGACCTGACTCTTGCAAGGGTACAGGTGGGGATGATGGTCTCGCGGGATAGTGGGAGCCTTACAAACGAGCAGGTCCTTTCTGCGGGGTATGAGTCCATGTCTGAGAACCTGGTGGACAGCATCATCTCCCCGCTGTTTTTCTTCGGGCTTGCCGGGCTCACAGGTGCCGCAGTGTACCGGGCAGCGAACACGATGGATGCGATGCTCGGGTACAAAGACGAGCGGATAGACCTCGGGTGGTGGTCTGCGCGAATGGATGATATCTTCAATTATATTCCCGCCCGGATTACCGGGCTGTTGCTCCTCCTGTACTTCGCGTCCCGGGGTCGGTTCCACCTGGCATACGAGACCTTAAAGCTGGATGGAAAAAAAAGGCCGGGATTTAACGGGGGGATCCCGATGGCGATCATGGCAGGTGGCACGGGTGTCAGGTTCGATAAACCGGGGGTTTATACCATCGGACCTGGGTGTCGCTCACTGGAAGAAGGTGGTCCGGATATTCTGAAAGCCGTGAGGGTGATTACCCTCGTATTCTCAGCGCTTCTCATCGGCACACTACTTTTATTGCAGGTACTGCTCAATATATAGGAATATGAAACTCGAGGAACTGAGATTTGGCACCGAGCTGCTGAAACGGGGTTTCGCATCCATGCAGAAGGGTGGTGTAATCATGGACGTCGTAAACGCTGAGCAGGCGATGATTGCAGAAGAGACCGGTGCAGTCGCAGTGATGGCACTGGAACGGGTGCCTGCCGATATCAGGAAGATGGGGGGCGTCGCCCGGATGGCAGACCCGGAGATCGTGATGTCCATAATTGATGCCGTATCCATCCCGGTGATGGGAAAGGTCAGGATTGGTCATTTTGTTGAGGCCCAGGTCCTAGAGTATCTTGGTGTTGACATGATAGACGAAAGTGAAGTCCTGACTCCTGCAGATGAGCAATACCATATCGATAAGTCAAAATTTAAAGTCCCTTTTGTCTGCGGCGCAAGGAATCTCGGGGAGGCCCTGCGAAGAATTAACGAGGGAGCTGCCATGATACGGACAAAAGGGGAAGCAGGGACTGGAAATATCGTTGAGGCGGTCCGGCATATGCGGGCGATCTTTGGAGAGATCCGCATGTTAAAAGGCATGGATTCCCAGGAGCAGATTGATTTTGCCCGGGATATTGAAGCACCGGCAGACCTGGTAATCGAATGTGCACGGATGGGGAGACTGCCGGTTGTGAATTTCTCTGCAGGTGGCATTGCCACACCATCTGATGCGGCACTCATGATGCAGCTCGGGGCAGACGGTGTATTTGTCGGGTCAGGGATATTCAAGTCAGCGCAACCGAAGATAATGGCAAAGGCGATTGTTGAAGCGGTAAACAACTTTGATAACCCGGAGAAGATTGCAAAGGCAAGCCGCGGACTTGGGGAAGCAATGCCTGGCCTGGATATCCATACCTTATCAGAAGACCAGGTGCTCCAGTATCGTGGCCGGTAACCGGAATTTTTTTTTATTCGTGGAATATTTCCCCGAATTGTTGGTAATTCAAAGGGACTCATTAAGCTTCGATAACTGGTAACAGGGTGAACGCAATGGGAATCAGGATCGGTGTCCTTGCTCTCCAGGGGGCTGTCAGTGAACATATCGATGCATTCAGAATTGCACTGGAGACCCATGACCCTTCAGGACATGCAGTCGTGGTACCAATACGTTGTGCAGACGAAATCTCCAGTCTCGACGGTCTCGCGATTCCTGGTGGTGAATCGACTACCATTTCCCGCCTGATTGATAAAAACCAGATGAGGAGGCCGATGGAAGAATTTGAAGGGGGTATTTTTGCAACCTGTGCAGGCATGGTCCTCATGGCGACAAAGGTCGATGACCTGCGTCTTATGACACTCGGTCTGATCGAAATGAACGTAATGCGGAATGCATTTGGGCGGCAGAAAGAATCATTTGAGACAGACCTGGAGATCAGTGGCTTCGGATCACCATACCATGCCATATTTA
>JAPKXR010000317.1 GCA_026394715.1 Methanomicrobiales archaeon
ATCTTTTGTTAATATCGCGGGATCGTTTTCCTCGGGGTTCCACTTATCAGGGATACTGGCATTCATTACCGGACCCTGGTGGTAATAATGGGTAACTCCGTCCCCGTAGATCGGCAGGTTCGCCTGCATCCACTGGAAGTCGACAGTTCTCTGGCCCAGGATGGTCCTGCCATCATTTGCGTATTTTATAACCTGCACGGATGTAGTAGCGGGGTTAGGAGTGAACTGTCTCAGGGTGACAGATGCAACTTTCCTGACAGAGTTTGTCGTCGACACATTCTGTCCAACAAGCCGGAGAGGCCAGCTGGGATCAGTTGCGCTTAAATGTGTCCCATTGAGGGTGTTGGCAACGATGTAATTCGAATTCCGTATGGTATTCCGGCTGTCGATCGTGTAACTATCTCCACCCGAACCAGCGACGCTGATATTGTAACCGGCAAGTGCCTTTGATTCATTGTAGGACTGTTTCGAGTGCTGGTCCGCATCATCGACGTACCCGCAGAGGAACCAGAGCGGCATCCCACCCCATATCTGTCCACTCCTATCGGTATAGGTCGTGCTATGTTCAGCACCGAACTGGCAGGCAAGCGCATCCTCAAAGTATGTTTTACTGATAGTTGCATTGATCCCACCGATATCCCGGCCATCCAGTTCAAGGTTCCAGTCTGATTCCGGGGAACTGTAAACCCGAACGGTAGTGATGAATTTGGCTGAAATCCCTGCACATGACGGGTACTGTATACCATTCTGGAAATTATAGTGCCAGTACGCGGGAGGCAATGTTTCATGCATATCCCACTGCCCGTAGACGTGATCACCTTCCGGCATGAAGAAAAGGCGAATCCCGTCACCATAATTCGGTACATACTTCCCGTCGCCCCACCATGCGAGGATGGCATCCCCCTGCCGTCCCTGGACCGCCGGATTTGTATAAATTGACGAGTAGGGGAGTGGCAGTTCCAGACCGTCACTCGAAACAAAAGTAATTTCTGTTCCGGAACCCATTCCACCGACAAGCTCTACAAGGTCCTTTACCCGTGTTCCTTTGACAACATTTGATATCTTGAACCCACCCGGGTACGTCTCTTCCGGGTCCCACAGGTTCGAGGGGTCCATGGTCAGGGCCTCGAATTTATAGGTGGTGACCCCGTCGCCGATGACCGGCAGGTTTGCCTCCATCCACGGGTAGGTCACGTTCGTCTGGTTGATGATCGTGACACGGTCCGGCCCGTACTTGATGATATGGACTGGCGGATACGTTACCGGTGTCTGGAAATCAGTCAGCTGAATTTGAACGATATTTCCGACACTGTTGGCCACAATCACGTCGTTGCCTACCAGCCTGAGTGGGTATGGCGGATGAGAACCGGTGGTCGGGAGCGGTGCACCGTTCATCGTGTCTGCGACGATGAAGTTGTCATTTTTCCCTATCTGCCGGCTCGTAAACTCCTTCTCGTACCCGTCACCGGCTTTTACGATTACCTTGTAACCGGCTAACGCTGCGGCATCGTTGAACCCGTTGGGGCCGTGCGGGATCCGGTCATCTACCCAGCCCATCAGTCGCCAGAGCGGGACCCCGGTATACACGTTACCTGTTGAATCGGTATAGGTAGCGTCATGGCACGTGGCCCAGTATTCAAACTCCGGTTGTGGGATCACGGCACTAATCTTACCGACGAGTTGCAGCTGCCAGTTTCCCGGCGGGAACTGGTCCGGCAACCCTTCGAGGCTGATCATGGTGATGTTGCCGATGCGTTGTGACCCCCTCGTTGTCGAAGGTCCTACAAGCTTGAGAGGGGCTTCCGATCCGGTAATCGGTACACCATTCATCCTGTACGCGACGATGTACCCATCATTGCGGGCCACATTGGAACTGATGAATGTGGCATTATAACCGTCTCCGGCGGAGACCCGGACGGTATAGTTCTCCGCAGCCCGCGTATCGTTGAAGGTGAAATGATCTGTCGTCTCAATATCATCCACCGCCCCCACGAGGTCCCAGAGAGCAACGCCCTGCCAGACGTCATTATTGCTGTCGGTCCACGTCACGTTATGTTTGCAGGCGATCGCATCCACAAAATAGGCTTGTGTGATAGTGTCCGTGACCTCACCTTTCATGGTGAGTGTCCATGCCGTTACTGGCTTCGGAAGCCCGGTAAGCTCGATCTTTGTGATATTACCCACCTGCTGGCCTCCGAAGGTGGCAGATCCCTTGAGGTGAAGCGGCCAGCTGAGTTTACCACTGGTCGTGTTCCTTGGTAGAGGCTGCCCGTTTAAGGTATTCGCCACGATGTAGCCGTCGTTCCTTGCAATATTCTGGCTTGAAAGTGTTGTGTCCCAGCCGTCCGCACTGATAACCTTAACTGAGTACCCCTGTGCGGCAATAGTGTCATTGAAATTAAAATGATACGGTCCTACATCAGGGTTGTCATCTACCATGCCAACCAGGAACCAGAGCGGCACTCCACCCCAGGTGTTGTTGTCCGTATCTGTCCAGAATACCTGGTGACCTGAAGACGGGCAGGCAAGTCCCTGTTCAAAGTACGTCTTTGTCACGCTTCTGCTCTGGGCGCCAACAAGGGAGAGGGTCCAGTCCGAAACAGGGGGTTGTCCGCTGATGTTCGCCTTTATCCTGACAACGGCCGTGGCATTTTCCGGAGTAACCGGTTTCATACCGTAATAATAGTTGACCTGGTCACCATTTGACAGGGATTTCAGGTTCAGTCCATCGGTTGCAGGACTGCCGTAATCGTCAAGGGTGACGCCGTTGACCTGGCAGATCCAGGTAAGCCCGGCATTTTTGTTGTAAAGATACTTCCCGATGCCGTCGAGCATGAG
>JAPKXR010000379.1 GCA_026394715.1 Methanomicrobiales archaeon
AGTTTTCGTAGGGTAATATACGATAAAAAAGTTGAGATGATCTCGTTTCCACATTTTACTACGTCCGCAAACAGGGTGATAGACCCGGAGAGTACCGCTGCTGCGATATCAGGTATCCAGAAAATAATATCGACGATAAGGCTTAGGAGGACACTTTTTTCTTTTTCATTGTATGATCCGGGGTTAACAACAATTTTGCCCTTACGGAAAATACCCTGCACAATAACCGCCCTTACCCATAGGTTTTGAGGTTGCAGATATTAATGGTATCAATGGTTTAGTCCGGGGTTTCCAGATCAGGTCCTGAGGGGGAGATAACCACACCATTATCCTACTGCTCGTCACATCTCTTCATACTCAACTGAATTACCATGTCACGCCAGAAGCACAAACTATCAAAACGGGCAGGTCAGCCACCAGGATCCCTCCATGTCAGCGGTGAAACAGGTAACACCCCTGTAATGATCACGGTTATCGATTATGATGCTACCCACTTCCAGGAGAAACAGGTAAGCCAGATCACTGAATGTTTCCAATTCCGGGACACTGAAACGGTGACCTGGATTAATGTTGATGGACTCGGAAACACGAACGTCATCGAAGACCTTGGAAAACATTTCACCATCCACCCGCTCATCCTGGAAGATATTTTAAATACCGAACAGCGGCCTAAGATGGAGGACCTGGGGACCTATCTTTACCTGAATTTAAAGATGCTGTCCTACATCGAACTGGAAAAGGATGTCAAGATCGAGCATATCAGCATGATTATCGGACCTAATTTCCTGATCTCATTCCAGGAAGATATTGGGGATATCTTTGACCCCGTGCGTGAACGGATCAGGAAAGATGGCAGGATCCGGAAGTTCGGCCCGGATTACCTTGCGTACGCACTAATCGATGGTATCGTGGACAATTATTTCGCGGTAATGGAGAAGCTTGAGGAACGGGTCGAGGACCTGGAGGAGGAACTGGTCACCACCCCAACCCAGGGCTCCCTCAACAAAATTAACCGGCTGAAGAAAGATATGATATTTTTAAGAAAATCCGTCTGGCCTCTCCGTGAGGTGATCAATAACCTTGAACGGTCAGAATCGCCCCTCATTAAAGAATCAACCACGATCTACCTGCGGGATGTTTATGACCATACGATCCAGGTGATTGATACCCTTGAGACGTTCAGGGACATGGTATCAGGGATGATCGACATCTACCTTTCAGGCCTGAGCTATAAAATGAACGAGATCATGAAGGTCCTCACGCTTATTGCGACCATCTTCATCCCCCTCACGTTTGTCGTCGGTTTATATGGTATGAATTTCAGGAATATGCCGGAAATTAATTGGGAATATGGGTACTACTCGGTGCTGGTACTGATGGTCATTATGGTCGTGGGGATGCTTACCTACTTCCGGAGGAAGAAGTGGATCTGATGGGCCATCATACGGGGCCACCATCAGCGTTCTGTTTTTCGAAAAAAAGGTGGCCCGGCGACAAGCGGTCCCGGTAATTTTTAGTCTCTGATGGAGTTAACCATGCGCGTAATCGTAGGTCCTACCGGTGCAATTGAAGTAAATCAGGAAAAAATTGTGTAAGCTTGATATCAGGCGATTTTCCGCAGATTTTATCTGATTACTCCATTAAATTCAGGAGAAGCCGAACCAACGTATACCGGAGGCTTCGTCACCACTCCTTTTCGGGATTATTGGATAAGAACGAATGGTTACCTGAAAGATGGCATGCAGGAACTAGCCGTTGAATGCGTCTTTATACAACTTCCATCCGGTCTGGGACAATTCTAGGGCGTTCTGTCCATGATATATGGATATCCATGCCTTCCACAACAAGGGCTAAAAAATGAGTTACCTGAGAATTCCAATGGCCCGTGCAGCGAGCACGATCAGCACGATGAGTGAGATGGTCACCTGGCAGATCATCGTTATCTTTGCGCGTTTTGAGAGTACAAGTGTATCAGTCGGACCAACGGTACTTGAGGTATGGAATGACAGGAAGAGATAGTCGATAAACCCGGGTTTCCAGCCCTCGTACCCCGTAATTTTAGTGGCGTTCTGCGGAAAGATGAGGACTGGGGGGACGTCCTTCCCGCTGCACCGGGCTTGCTGGCTTTCGTGATCCAGTATCCAGTACCAGACCGAAAAGAGGAGGACGGTAGAGGCATACACGATTGCCGCATCAATCAGGAGAAACGGGGGATTCACCTGCCGGGTTACGAGGCTGAACAGGAGGCCGGCAATATTCAGGACCAGTCCGAGAGTAGATAGCGCGGCGGTGAGAAGGACCGCACGATAGACGGTAGATTGCGAGGCGAACAGGTAGACGAGGACACATGCGGCTAACGCAATGAAAGTAAGTGTTGAGATGAGGTCTTCAAAATGAATTATCTGTCCGATCTCCATCGGATGGGCAAGATTGATGAAGGACAGGGTGTTGGAGGTGGCATAGTCAAACAGCTGGCAGAGGATGAGCACGACAATGTAGGTAAGCCCGTGGTTGCGGATGGTGCACGTCTTCATAGATAGTAAGAATACGGGATTTTGCAGGGGTTATTAATTGCGGTTCGTTGTGTGGGGGAGTTGACGTGGCTATACCGAATGGTTGCCAGTAATATTACCGGGGTGGTTGCAGAGGTGAAGAGGTAATATCGCGGGTCTGTATTGCGTTATACCAACCGTACACCACGGTTCAAACCAATTAACCAAAGAATAAAGAAATGCAAAAGGAGTGAAGAAGGCCCTTTGAAAATTGTTTAACAAAATCGTATTGCGATTTCAACGATAATTTTCCTCAGCACGCATACGTTTGAGCAATCTACCCCGAAGAGGTATCGCCAAATTTATAAATCCAGATTACAAACGGACGTATATCATGAGGTTTTCCATTCTTATCGGTGCCCTTGTCATTCTTGCGGTGGTAATCAGCGCGGGATATGGGGCAGATATTGTCTCTCCTACAGCCACAGGGTTTCAAATGGGCGCAGGTCCGGTCATGCCTGAAGTGACAAAACTGCCACTGGGCCCGGGACCGGTCATGCCCCAGCCTGGCGAGCAAAAAGGATATTATAGTATTCAGTCGAGCCCGACCGGGTCTGTCATGTTTGATGGCAGGTATGTTGGAACATCCCCCGTCATCGTTGATGTAAGTACCACCGGTACCCCGGGCCACACCATTGTCGTCACGGCAACCGGGTACCAGTCCTGGACCCAGTCAGTTCCAGGAAATCCTGCAGCCGGACAAACAGTAAACATTTATGCATCACTGACCCCTGTTACGCCCCAGGGTGGAAACATCTACGTCGGGTCATCCCCGCAGGGAGCGACCGCAGTCCTTGATAACGGGCAAGACTCGCTTGTCACCCCGGGGACATTCTATAATGTGGCCCCCGGATGGCATAATGTGCGTGTCACGATGCCCGGGTACCAGGCATATTCGAACAGTAATGTCCAGGTGACGAACGGCGGGACCTCCAATGTTTTTGCAAATCTTATCCAGAATGTGCAAACCGGAAGTCTTTCGATGAGTTCAACTCCAAACGGTGCAGGACTTTATGTTGACGGCATTTACCAGGGTGAAACGAACCAGATTGTCGGTGGCCTTGCGGTAGGCCCACATACGGTGAACCTTAAACTGGCAGGGTACCAGACCTTTTCCAATACCTACGGCGTCAACCCTCAGCAGACAACCTATGCAAGCGTTACCCTGGTCCCAGTACAGAACCCAAGTACCGGAGATCTTCTCGTAACTTCTTCGCCGTCAGGTGCAGCCGTTTACCTCAATGGTAATTACCAGGGCGTTACGACCCAGTCAGGGAGCCCGCTCGATATCACCGATCTTACGGCTGCTACCTACACGGTTATCCTGAAGAAAAGCGGGTTCGTTGATTACACGACCTCAGTCGGGATTGTCGGTGGTCAGACCGCGCAGGTTGCTGCGACGCTTCAGGCATCTGGGACCCAGCCCGCCGGAACAGTAAATGCCGAGATAATGTCCTCACCCGAAGGTGCGGACGTTTATGTTAATAATATCTACAAGGGTATGACTCCACTGAACTTCCAGAATGTCCCGCTGGATTCGGCACAGAGTTATACCCTGACCATTAAAATGGACGGGTACACACCCTATACCACCACGGGAAAGGTGACCCCTGGACAATCCGTCCAGGTTAACGCCGCGCTTTCACCAATCGCGACCCCCACACCGACAACAAAAGCGCCACTCAGTCCTCTTTGTGTGGTGTCAGCACTTGCGATCAGCGGTGGTGCGGTATTCCTGTTCATGAGAAAAACAGACTAACCTTCTTTTGGATTTATCACATTCTTTTTATTCTTTTCCTCAATTGAAGGCCTGACAAAAATTTCAGTTGTGGAATGAAATTGCGACCGTCTGCGTGACTGCCGTATGTCATAGTGCATGGCCGGCAAAACATCCACTCCCCGGTTTTCCCGGGTTTCAATTGCCACCCAGACTGCATTCGTCAACTCTAACGGACGTACCCTCAGGTGACGTCGTAAATAGTATCATCCCGGTAACCGTGACCCATAGCTCAAACGATTGATTTCCCCATCAAAATTACGCGTTCCGTTGTACACCCATTCACGTGGTCAGACCATTTTGGGACTGATTGTTGGCGTCCTTATAAATCCACCAGCTTAATAGCATCATCACCGGTATGCCAAGTGGCATTATCATAATTTCCTGTCTGCTGAACTTGAAATTATATTGCAACATGACAGACAGGAGGAAAAAAATTCCTGATACGGTAAGTAAGATGCCGGTCCTTCTGAAACTCTGTCGAATATTCTCCTGCTCCAGAAACGAAAGTAGAATTCCGGAAATTAAAATAGCTACCCCAAAAACCCACAGTACCAGCCAGAGGGTTACAAAATTCAAATCTTCGGTTATTGGTATGATTGAATACACAAAATTGGTCCCGTCGGTGCGAAAGAGTGGAAGCTGGGCTCCTAATCCATTGAACCGGGCACCGATAAAAATGTTGACCGGGATAATTAACATTAAGACTGCAAGTATCTGGTCGTTCCTTAAATTCCTAACGAATGTCCTGAAACAGGATAACACAAAACCCATTTTTTCCCCGAAATGAATCACAGTCAAATAGTAATTGTTAAAATTAATAACCCCATCTATTAAAATGTGAATATGAAAGGTTATCAGAAACATTTTCCTTTTTTGCTGGTATCAGGTTTAATTCTCATTGGTACATTTCTTCGGTTATATCACCTGGATTATAATTCATTCTGGCTTGATGAAGCTGCTACACATATCTTTACTCAACAATCACTCGGCGAATACTGGCAATTACTCAGTAATTTAGGGGAAGTCCACCCACCCTTATTTTACATTGTGGAAAAAATTATTCTGCCATTTGGCAGCAGTGAATTTTTATATCGTCTTTTCCCTGCCCTCTTTGGTGTTGCAACAATCCCTCTTTTTTATCTCATTGGGAAAAAGATGGCGGGTATCCCTGTTGGGATAATAATGGCTGCACTTATTTCGTTTTCACCATTCCATATACAGTATTCCCAGGATGCAAGGATGTATACCATGCTCCTTTTTATCACCGCGCTTGCACTCATTTTTTATTTGGAGGCTACCAGTTCGAATAATATAAACTACTGGGTTTTGTTTGGAATAGTTTCAGCACTCGCGATATGGACCCATTTTATGGCGTTTATCCTCATCGGTGCGTTATTTATTTATTCATTCTGTTACCTGGTCCAGGGAAAAAAGAGCCCGAAAAACCTTCTCCTATCAATTGTAGTGATGATGGTCCTCTTATCCCCCTTATTTGTAATAATCAAAGGACTTTTCTTCAACCGGATTGGAAGTGCCCCTACGTGGGGGTATACCGGAGACCTTTTTATTGTAAAGTCTGTGATCATTCTCTTCAGCAATAACCCGTTCAGCTTTTTGTTTTTTGCTGTGTTATTATGTTTAGGTTCTTGCTGGCTATTTTTCGAATCCCGGGAGAAGTTTTATTTCATATTCTCTATACTGGCAATTTCCATTGTTACCGGTGTTGTTCTCTCCTACAGGATGCCAATAGACCCACGATATTTCATATTCCTGTTACCGTTTTTATATGCAATCATGGCATCCGCGGCATTACCCTTCTTACGACAATTAAGCGAGAAACCCGTAATTATAATTTTTGTCGTCCTTTTAATTTGTGTATGGTCTCCGCAACTATATGGATATTACAATACCCCGATGAATGAGGACTGGAGAACTGCGTCAGCATTCGTTAAGAATACCGCAAAAAACAATGACCTCATTATCATTATGCCTGATTATAACAAGATCCCGTTTAATTTCTATTACAATAATTCGACGTATGGGACCATTCAGATCAATACTGCTTCAAGGGACGAACTCGAAAAAGTAAATTCTCTGCGTTGCAACAGCAAGGTATCTGCATACATTCTCGTCACGGGTGACTTACGATCGGTTGATCGGTCCGGTGAGGCAATATCCTGGATTGGCAGTTCCCACATTACTGAGATTAATAACTTTAATGGCGTGCATGTGGGGAAGATCACATCGAAATGTTGAATGAAAAAATGGTGCTCATAATCACGAACGGTGACTACCTGGAA
>JAPKXR010000280.1 GCA_026394715.1 Methanomicrobiales archaeon
GCCGGGGAAATACTCGGCGGTTTACTGGCATTCATCTGGGCACGCGTATACCTTTCACGACTGGATCGACGGAGCGGTGAAGAGCCGACCGTACAGAAATGTGTGAACGAACTATGACACCCACCGGCGTACAGGAATGTATGGAGAACATATAAAATGCCTCATAAAAATCCGTGGTTTATTATTACCTCTGAAGAGATTACCCAGATACATACACAGCTCAGTATTCTTGAAGGGGAGGCATCGGAAAACTCCCGTCATTGTATTGATACGATTGTCAGAGTTACCAATACGGTTGAACAGTGTCTACAATGATTGAGCACGGGTGATAAAACAGCATTCAGATCGATAACAGATGTGCACCCGGGGAGTAAAATGGAGGAGGATGCGTATGAACCATAACTGAGGATGATATCAGAAAAGAGTTCAGGAACGTCAAACCCGGAAACAATCGCTGGAAAAGACTGGACAATCACGCGTGGATGTGGTCTGGTGGAACGCCAGATAACGGGTGTGCAGGAACATCATATGCAGAGGGATACCGGCAAGAAAACATGCAAAACCCCGATGGATGCCCTTTCCCTCTTCGTATCACCCGGATCCCAACTCCCCGGGCACAAACCCGGGGTAACACCATTGTCTCATGATCGGCGCGGAGTACCCTCTCCCGAGTAAAACCGGCACCGGGGACGAAATTCCTTAAATCTCCCGGAAGAGAACGTTCCCTCTTGTGCCCTGAGGTGAAGTTCCTCTTGGATCGTTCCCCGATAAGCCGGTGCCAGAACCCCGGCCTGCACCATCCTGTCGAGCAGGACCAAAAGATCAAAGATCTGCCCTGCAGCAGAAAGGTCGGTCAGCGTAAGAGTGTGGGGCTCTGCATGGATGTCTGTAAGCCCACAATTCTGGAAAATCCCGGGAAGTTCGCGTCCGATCCGGCCCGAGGCAAAACTGTCGCGCCAGAACCGGCTAAGCCTAGCTGCGATATCCTGATTGTCAAGACTGATCGAAAACGTATCCCAGTCGTTATCAAAAGCGACCAGTGTCCCGCCCGGGTGTATGACACGGGCAAGTTCCCGGATTCCCTTTTGTGGCTCGCGGAGATGCTGGAGCACCCGGTCGATCCGGCAGGCATCGAACACTCCGTCCTTGAAGGGAATCTGCATAATATTTCCCCGGACCAGCAAACACTGTTCTTTAATGCTGCTTGTCCGTCCTGCTGCAAGGGCAAGGAGCGATTGGCTGGCATCCAGTCCGATTATCTGGCTGTGTGCAGACAAGTAGGCGGCAAGAGAGACCAGATCGATCCCCGCACCGCATCCGGCATCCAGCACCATCTCCGGATTACTATTTGCAATGATGCCGAAACTCTCTTCTTTGACAGCGTAAAAAAACGGAATACGGCTCAGCAGGTCAAGACACCGTCTACAGGTGTTGGGATCGCCAGATGTATCAACATCCTGGAATCCGCGAGCCAAGGACTGTCGGGCTTGTTTAAGTTGTTTTCCGGCAAATTCACTGGATGAATGGGGAGAACTCATAAAAAAAATTATATTTTGATCTGTGCCAGCGCATCGTATGCCATCTTCTTGAAGACTGCCGGGTTGAGTGTGGGATACTGCTGCTTTGGCGTTACAACATCCTTGCCCTCGCCCTTGGCAATTGCTTCGATCCGGTCGAGCGTGCGTGCGGCGGCGTCGAGCACCCAGAGGTCCCGGGTCTCCTTGTCCACGACATTTATTGACTCTATCCGAACGGACACAAGCGGGGAACTGGCAGGATCTTTCTGGTAAATGTTGGGTTTTCCGACAACTGCGACAAATGCCGGTGTCTCGATCTTCGCGATCTGCTGCATCGCCTCCGGCTGGTAACTCCCTGCCATTACAAAG
>JAPKXR010000381.1 GCA_026394715.1 Methanomicrobiales archaeon
TTATGCTCTTTTCCGTATGGATCAGGGGTCTTTCTGCCGCTACCATTGATGTTGCTCACTATATTACGTATTATTCCTCCGATGGGTGGTACAATTTCCGCCAGATTGAATTAATGATACATAATTTTCCAAACTATGCATGGTTTGATCCGATGACGGCATATCCAATGGGTAAATCTATTGATTGGGGGCCGTTATTGCCATTTATCGTATCCAGTATCTGCATCCTTTTCGGTATGACGTCCCGGCCGGATATGATGACTGCCGCATCATGGGTTATACCACTATTCGCTGCCTTGATGGTCCCGCTGTTATATGTCTTTGGAAAACGTATCGGGGACTGGAAAACCGGGATTGTAGCTGCAGGCCTGATCACGGTTTTATCCGGGTTATATTTTGTATATTCCTCGTTTGGCAATGTTGATCATCACGTCCTTGAAACATTTTTCAGCACGTTATTCTGCTTTTTATATTTATTGTCGCTGTTCTATTGGAAGGAACACGTAAGTGAATTGAAAAAATATTCGGTTCTCATTACTGGTTTCGGGCTCTCCCTCGTAACCGGCATCGTATATTTCATGGGATATCTGAATATGCCAACAATGGTCCTGTTCGGGCTGATTGTTGCAATATTCACTTTCTTTCAAGGTATCATTAATAACCGGGCGAAAAGAACTTCAGAATTACTATTGATTACGAACCTTGGAATTTTTTTACCCGTGATTCTGTTAATGTTGATATTCGGTGTAAAACAATCCTGGGTTTCGTTCCAGCAGTACAGCCTCGCACAGGTATTCGCAATTTTTGCAATTATTGCGGAAACAGTTTTTTTATTTATTCTTTCGAAGAAACTACAACATAACAGCCGGTTTTTTTTATTATCTGTCTCTGGTGTAATTGTTGCCATCTTTGTTGCTTCCCGCCTGTTACTCGGTGATGTTGTCCTGTCAACCCTTGTGACTGTTTTTGGGCAACAGCCTGAAATTTCTACCATTATCGAATCTAAACCCTGGAGTTTAGCGCTGGCATTTAATTCGTTCAATTTTGCGTTGATCCTTACATTGATGGGCTTTATCATTTTACTGTACCAGTTATACCGCAAAAAACAACACGAGTATTTATTTTTAGTTACCTGGTCGCTTATCGTATTTTTTGCGACAGTGCAGCACTTCCGGTATGAATATTATTTTGTTGTCAATGTCGCGCTCCTTTCATCAATAGCTATTGTCATGGGAATTACTGCGGGTCTGGTACTGCTGGGGCCGGATATCAGGATTTTTGGTGCATCAATTATTCCTCATCGCACTACTAAAACCCCTGATAAACAGGCAGTCCCAACTCCTGTCAAAAAGGCCAAGGGGAAACGAGAGAGTGAGAATTCTTCACAAAACCGATCCAAAAAATCTGCGAATAAAGTGGTCCTTGGTGTTTTTGTCCTGGTTGGCATTATCCTTCTCACCCTTCTCACTGTAGGACTATCTGTTCAGAATGACATTGCCTATTCAACAACACCTGATCGCCTGATAAATACAAACTGGGTGGAGACCATGGAATGGTTACCTGTCCACACCCCTGACCCCGGTGTGAATTACCTGGGGAACTACCAGAAAGAAAATTTTGTCTATCCGGGTTCGGCCTATGGAATTTTATCCTGGTGGGATTATGGCCATTATATTACCTTCATCGGCAAACGGATCCCGGTTACCAACCCATTCCAGGACAACCTGGCAGGCCCTTCCGGTGCAGCAGCCTTTTTTATGGCGGGTTCCGAGAATGAATCGGCATTGATAGCAGAATCAATGGGTGCCCGTTATGTGATCACCGATACATCGACCACAACGGACACGTTTGAAACTCTCGCCACCTGGTATAATAACAATACGGGTATCAGTTCGTATGTAAAATCATTTTTTATCCAGAACCCACAAAAATCGGGCCAGTTGTTGCAACTAAACGGGGAGTTCTATCCCTATTTCCAGACAACCGTTGTCCGTCTTCATAATTTTGACGGGTCCATGCAAATTCCTGGGACGGTCACGTACCTGGTATACAATAATGAAAACCGGAATGGGTTTTTGTACCCGATGGTTACCAATGCACAAACTCTCAATGTGGCGGATGCAACGAATGCAATTAAGAAGTTTGAACAGCAGCCCGAGGGTAATTCCCAGGCAGTCATTGTGGGACAGTACCTCCAGCCTCTTGGACGGGTGCCTGCCCTGCAACACTTCCGGTTGGCGTATGAGTCCACGGGTAATTCCCGGGGTATTATGATTCACGACACTTCAGGCGCCGAAAATCTGAAACTTGTAAAGGTATTTGAAGTGGTGAAAGGTGCACACATCAAGGGAGAGGGGGCGATCGAACTCCAGGTGGTCACCAATACGGGTAGGACGTTCACGTACCGGCAGGAGAGTAACAACGGTGAATTTATCGTTCCTTATTCTACAGTGAATAATACGTATGAGGTCAAAGCCAATGGAAAATATCATATCCTCGGTACAACTATCGGGATAGACGTAACTGAGAATGATGTCATTGAAGGAAAAAATGTGAACTAAAGAAATCTGGTTCAGATACCGTTTTTCTTGCGCTAGAAAGGATCAGATCAATCTTTATTCACCCGGTTCTCCTCAACCTCTCTAAAACAAATTTTATGGTCGCAAAAGTAGCCAATCTCAAAGGGATACTGTTGAGCATACCATAAAATCCGCGGGGTTTGTTTCCTGAAAGAAGAAATCTCTCAGCATTGCTATCCAGTTCCAGGTAACCCAGGTAGTTAACCAATTGAATTTAGATTTTTTTAGATGTGCTCGAGATTTAGGGGCCCTGCTTGTCAAAATTAACCTCATTGAATAATGCGTCCCTGTTCTCACTTATAAAAATCAGGGAATTATTGAGGCCTGATTCCGGCGACATAACTACGTATGCCGAATACGTATCAACCCTTCCTATTCCCTGTCCCAGCCTAACAAAATATCATTTTTATCAGATCAGGACCCGCGTTTAATCAAGGGCAACCTGAAAAAAATCCGGCCATATTCCGGCCCCTTTATCGCAAAAATAAGCCCTGTTTTACCTTCATGCCATCCCGTATTACACCCTATCAGCAAGTGCCCTTAATTTTGTTTGGTACTCCCACTATTTCAGCCAGTTTCCGGAAATAGCTAATTAAAAACCGTATTTTAGAATAACCTTAAAACACACCATTTTATTCTGGATCCCTGGCCTTAATGGGCCCTGATTCACCTAAATCTACCCTGCATGACATGTGATATGACTGGAAAAAGGGTGCGTCAAACGGGCTTGAATTTCTAACTTCTTGTCCTTACTATCGGATTTTTAAAGGATTTGCAGGACTTCGATACATGCCTATATCATTGCACGAAGCATTTGGGACATCGATACATAAAAAACGCCGTATTCTGGTTAAGTATGCGGAGTCTCAATGGAAAAGGAAATAATAATTTCTCTCTCGCAGGATATCTGCCATTCCAGATTTGTGTTACGATATATTGTAATTCTGATGATAACCCCAGGGCGAACAAAAATCTGGATAACTTCATTATTAGGTGTGCCAGACCGGGAACGGAATTTTTTTTGTTACCCTTAACGCTTCTCATGTGCCAGGCTACCCGTTTCCCCGGATGGCATCGTAAGGATTCAACCTGCTGCACGTATACGCTGGATATAGTGACGCGATGCTTCCAATTGCGATGACAACAAGTAACGCGGTACCGGCCATCAAACAAGTATCAACTGCAGAGGGCATCCGGAACGAAACCTGGAGTGCACTGTTCAGCATCCCCGTAGTGTTCAGCAGGGTGAAGGTGATTACACTCACTATAACACCTGCAATTCCCCCGATTGCAGCGAGGGACAGCGATTCGGCAATCACGAGGCCGAAGATCACATTTCTTTTCGCACCCATCGACTTGAGAAGCCCGATCTCCCGCTGGCGTTCGTGGGCTACCATCGCTGCGATTAGGGCGATGAGCGGAAATGCCGCTACGACAATAATTACAGATATACTATTCAAAAGGCCAGGGAGACCTTGTATATCCTGCGATACAGGATCAAGAGTAAAATGTCTCCCGATGACCGCAACTTGTGAAGGCGGAAAGGACCGCCTGATTCGGGCTCCGACGACATCCGGGTCTTCCCCCGGTGTTATCCGTACGAGTACCGCGTTGATATCCCCCGGAGAGATGCGGGGAGCAGATGGTGGGGCAATGCCTTTCGTTGCAGCAAGGGCATACGCATCATCCATGCTCATAAAGATAGTAGTGTCGACGGCAGACTGAGTCGGATCTAATCTTCCGGCAATCGTATAGATGTGGTTAGATACCTCAACCTTAGAGGATACATCCCCGGGGATCAGGTGACCTGCGATAACCTCCCCCGGGCGGAGTGGGTTATCCAGGGGTTTTTGTAACCAGGGTTGGATAGTAAAATCTGTTAACGGGTCGATACCGAAAATATCAACGGGTGAAGATGAAACCCCCGATATATTCATTGTCGAAACGTAGAGTTGTGGGCTGATCAAAGAAACGCCCTGCACCTTTCCGATTCGATCCATACTATTATTCTTCATACGCCAGTCTGATGGTAACGTTTTGACAATTGCAAAGGTGTTGTCCGGCCCTGCTCCTCTCAAAAATACCGTGTACTCAGGCGGGGCAACGATGATGTCCGCCCCCATCCGTGAGACCCCCTGGCCAACACTCCCAATCGCACCTGCCAGAAGGTATTGACCTGAGAAAATATTAGCTGCGATAAAGGCAAAACAGAAGGCCGTGGCCAGGTTTCGGCCTGGTTTATTTCTGATACCGGCCATGATAAAAGTCAGGTAGTTCATCTGCTGTTTCATGGCAAATCACTGGGTTTCAGGTGGGTATCCTTTCTGGATCCACGTGTAGCAACAGAAGATGCTTTTGGTCTTTTCTCGATTTTCCCTTTGTCCATATGGTACGTTTGTGTCCCATATGAGACGAGGTCCGGGTTATGGGTAACCATCACGATGGTTGTCCCTTCACGGTTCAGTTGCCTGAATAGTTCCATGATCTCGTATTCAGTATCAACATCCAAATCGCCGGTCGGTTCATCCGCGATAAGGAGTGAAGGGCCATTGATCAGCGCTCGTGCGATAGCAACCCGTTTCATTTCTCCACTTGAGAGGGTGCGGGGATATGCGTCTGCCCGGTCTGAAATCCCGACTTTTTCCAGGAGTTCGAGAGCCCTTGACCGGGAACCGGGACCATCTTTGCAAAAGAGTGTGGGGAGCAGCACGTTCTCTAGAACCGTTATCGTGGGGAGAAGCCCCGAAAACTGGAAGACAAATCCTATTTCTTTTCCACGCAGCCCTGATATGGTATCATCGGATAGATTGCCGATTTATACACCCTTTATCCGGATTTCTCCCATTGTCGGACGAATAAGGCCTGCAAGCATACCGAGAAGGGTAGATTTTCCGCACCCTGATCGCCCAAAAATCAGGATGAATTCTCCAGGCGGAACCGTTAGCTGTATATCATCTACCGCCCTGACCTCCGTACTGCCGGTATCGAAGGTTTTTATCAGACCTGTTGTGCGAATCACTATTCACCACCCCTGATAGTTTCGTACGGCTCTGAACGGGTGATCAGGACTACCGGATAGAGTGAGGCGATCCCTCCAACCACGATGGAAAGGAACAGGGCACTAACTCCCTGGACAAGTATCACTGTCGGTGATGGGATAATAAATGGTATTTTGAGGGTATGCATGATAAAATCATTGTACATCACAAGAATACCCACGGAAACTCCGATCCCGATACATCCCCCGATTATTGCCAGTGTAAAAGACTCCGCTAGCATGAGCTGTACTACAAACGATTTTGTTGCACCAAGTGCCCGAAGAATTGCAACCTCTTTCCTGCGTTCATGTGCGACCATCATGGAGATTATGCCAAGGAGTGGGACCGATACAACAGCTACCGCCAGGGACGAAACGGAAAGAATTCGCGTGGTTGCACCTAACTGTCCGCTCACGGCGTTGAGCAGACCTGATGGTAGTATTGTTTTAGTCCCGGGGACCTGGGCCATAATTTCACTCGCAACCGTAGCAGGAGGAGTACCGGGATCAACCTTCACGAGCACTGCAGAGACTTGACCCTGTGGAATCGTGAGTTTCTTTTCGGCTTTTTCCCCTGATTCGGCCGCCATTACGTACGCATCTTCGAACCGTGTAAAGACCGCGTTATCAACTCCCATACCTGTTTTTTCGAGAACGCCGACAACATGGAAGGCATGGCCATAAAACATCAGATCATTCCCAACATTCTGGATAATTGAACTACCGATAATAATATCGTCCTTTCCGAGCGTTATATCGGGGTTTTCCTTCAGCCACGTGCCAATGGTAAAGTCACGCTCCGGGTCTATTGCTATCATCTGGACCGGTGCTGCACAGCATGATGCAAATAATGTAGCTATATATATCTGTGGACTGGCCTTTGCAACCCCGGGAATTCGTGAGATTTTTTCAAATCCTGAGTCCTCGAAGAAAAAACTGGTCGGTGTACCGGCAAGTATGATGGTCTGCCCGGCCCCGGCGTAACCTTCCGGTACAACAAGGATATCGGCACCCATTCGTGATATCCCCGCATCAAGGCTCTGTTGTGCACCGTTCATCAGGTACTGCGACGAAAAGAATGTGGCTGCGATGACCGCAATGGCAAATATGGTGGCGATATTCCTATAAGGGCGGTTTTTGAGGTTTCTCGCAACTAGAGATAAAAACCGGAAATCGGAAGGTCTATTCATTTACTCCCTTTTTCCAGACCAGGTATCCACCGATGATGATTACGATAATACCGAGGATCTCCAGTGCGGGAAGGGTTAACTGCCGGCACGGGTGATCGGCAAGTTTGCACATCCCGACAAGGAATGTCGGGTACAGGATGACGAGTACACCGGTTGCAACGCTGAATACACCAACTGCCTGCCGTGTTTCCCGGGTACCTCTTACGATGAGAAGTCCACCGGCAAGAACGATCAAAGCCCCTATACCGGTTTCTGCCCGTGCGGTATACCCGCAGGGCATGGGTAGTTTAGTCCCGGTTTTGGTTTCAGTATATAATCCATGCATCTCACAGACAGGAAAAATAAACCAGCTTGTTAATGCGACAAGAACACCGAGCAGAACAAGCAGGGCACCTATTCCATTTACCACCTTGTCAGAATTCATAGTAATCACTAATTACCGGATTGGCATATGTACGTTTTCATTTCCCAACAACCCGGAGGGTCCCCATCCTATCATTCCTGTAACAAAATGTACCGATAGTAAGGTATAAACCTAAAAAAAACAAGCAACACACATTGGATGAATGGTAATAAAAGAGTAATTGATCTCTTGCATTGCCATTTTCCAGGGATTTTTCATTTGCGGAATGAATTGCATGGTACCAGGCGGAAGCGTTGGACAGAAATCAACCGAATGCTTTTGTGGATAGGAGTGGGTTTGGAATATGCCAGGAGTGGAAGATGATGTCAGTTGAGAGAGGAAAAACTGAAGTTTTTCAATTACGATGGAAAAACTGCAGGATGGATCTAAGGGGAAAATTAATTGTTGCAGGGCTGCTGCTGATTGCCCTCATGCTTTTTGTCAGTGCCGGTAGTGCAGGTAATAGGACGGACCTTAGTTCACCAAACAATACTACTTCGGTTCCCGGGCAGGTACTTTCTCATAATAATACTCCGGTACCTGCGGTGCAGAATACAACGATTGTGCCTACAGCCCATACTCAAAATACCACAATGGTACCTACCGCACACAATACAACGATTGTACCCACAACCCGTACTCAAAATACCACAATGGTACCTACTGTGCAGAATACAACGATTGTTCCTACAAGTAAAACCCAAAATATCACTACCATACCAACTACTCATATTTTAAGGGCGGGTTCTGCGCTCAATGATCAGTTCAATATCAGGGCAGGAAAACGCGTATCCCAAGATGAGAAAGAAGCTGCCGCAGAGCGGTTTAAAGCGCTGTATTGGACAACACGGTATAATACAGCTGACACCCCAAAGGGGCCTTTAAGCGTAAGTGGAATGGACCCCGGTGGAATACCCCATTATTTCGGACCGTACCCAAACTATGCCAATAGTCCGATGCCAACGGGCAGCATTACGACTTTCACGCTTGATAATGGAGGAAATGGTTATTCCGCACATCCGGTTGTCATTATTAGTGATGTTTACGGGACAGGGTCTGGTGCCACCGCTACGGTAAATGTCACTGCTGGTATAGTAACTGATGTTACACTTCGTAATGGTGGAACCGGATTTAGCGCACCCATTGTCACCATTATTGATACCACGGGGTCAGGAGCTGTTGTAACGGCATCGATCGGTGGACCGTTAACCGGTGGGATTCGGAAATTCGTCGACACGTTGCCGGGACTGAATGTCGCGGGTGCAAACAATCTCGGAAATTATATTCCGATCGCGGTTCCTGATACGACTACGTATCCACCGGGAGGAATCGGTTATTCATCCACACCTCAGGTTATTATTAACGATCCTACGGGATCAGGAGCAACTGCCATGGCAACAGTCGCAGGTGGTACTGTTACTGGCGTGACGGTTGTCAACCCGGGGAGCGGTTATTCGGCCAACCCGGTCATATCTTTTTCGGGCGGTGGGGCTACAACTAGCGCCATTGGGAAAGCGACCGTCACTGGTGGTGCAATTACCGGGATCACCCTTGTCGGATGTGACTATTATGTTATTGAACTCGGGGAATTCTACCAGAAAATGCATTCAGACCTGCCCACTACCAAATTCAGGGGTTACCGACAGGTGAACAC
>JAPKXR010000310.1 GCA_026394715.1 Methanomicrobiales archaeon
AGGAACTTCGGGTGCGGGTCTTCACGTGAACAGGCAGCGGTTGCACTCAAAGAAGCCGGGCTTGTTGCCGTGGTCGCACCTTCCTTCTCCCGGATATTCTTTCGGAATGCGATCAATCTCGGCCTACCGGTCGTTGAAGGGGAATGTCATTGTGCCAGTGGCGATCATGTGGTAATCGACCTGGATGAAGGGTTCATTGTGTACGGGGGGACGCGGGTCCCGGTTCGGCCCCTGTCAGCAAGGATGCAGGAGATCCTTCTTGCAGGTGGGCTCGTGCACCACTGGAGGTCAAAGCAGCCATGATCTTTCCCCGCGAATGTAAGGTGGTCGGCTATGCAGATACGGAGCCGTGTGGGAAACGCGTGTATTTTCTCTCGCAGTACCTCGTGCATAAGACCTGCACCGGCCATGAGATCGTCCGGGTGACAACCGATCCCACCGAAAAAGGGCTGATGAGGAAGGTGATCTCCGAGGAAGTGATAGCGTCCGCGGATGATGTTACCTGGTACCCGGAACAGGTCAATATCGCAAACCGGGCTGGGCTCATCCGGCTTGCGACGGAATCAGGGCGACGCTGTACTATCTTTTCCGGACATGACGAACACCTGACATTCGTGCTTGACCCTGACCCTGCAACACTGCTGACCGTTCATGTCTACGATGTGAAGCCTCCGCTCCCGGTCCTGTCAGACAGGATCAAGGAACTAGAGGTAATCGGGTTGTTCGGGGAACTTGATATCAGGTTCGTGCACTATATCACCGATATTTCGCAGACCGGTGCCGATGTCCACCCCTGCAGGGCAGCGGGTTTCCCGAGGACTCTTGATGCAGACCCGATGGTTGGTGGTGAAACGGTAGCAGGCTGCAGGGCAAGTTCCGGGATATACCAGGAGTGTTACGGGGATGATTTTACCCTGATCGACATCTGTCCCATCGGGACTGTCACAGAAGAACCGTTCATTACCCGGTGCTGCCAGAAGGAACGGGGCGGGATCGGCAGGTACAATGGAAAATTCGGGGCGGTTGTCCACTGGGGTGCAAGCCCCCGTGATATTTTCCGGGCCATTGAAGGCCTCGTTGCAGGCTGGAGGTCGAAATAATGGCGAAAGTCAGGAGCATTGCGGTTGCATGCGGTGACGGTATTGGGCAGGAAGTGATACCAATTGCTCGTGAAATGCTCAGCCTGCTCCATCCGGAATACGAATTTTTTCCGGTTGAGGTCGGGTACGGGCGGTGGAAGCGGACCGGCGAGGCGATGGGCACAGATGAACTTGCGTTACTCAAATCAGCAGATGCAATACTTTTTGGTGCGGTCACGACACCTCCTTCCCCGGATTACCGTAGCGTGGTGGTACGGATACGGAAGGAGCTCGACCTCTTTGCCAATGTGAGGCCGAGTATTGGGGAAGGATTTGATATCACGGTGGTGCGGGAGAACCTGGAAGGGCTTTATTCCGGGATCGAGGAGATTGGGATGGACAAGGCCACTACGTTGCGCCTTCTTACCCGCCGGGAATGTGAGCGTATTGCCCGGTTTGCCTGCAGCCTTTCAGGCGGTCGTACCCTTACCATCGGTCACAAGGCGAACGTGCTCAAGTCAGATGTCTTCTTCAGGGAGATCT
>JAPKXR010000121.1 GCA_026394715.1 Methanomicrobiales archaeon
GCACTAAAACGCCAGAACAAGGAAATTGCTCTTGAATCTGGTTAACCTGCTAGGGGGTTGATGCCAGTTTCTGGTGGGTCCGGCAAAACAATAAAGCCAGGTGCCATATCAAGAGCATTACGTCGTGTGTAGTTCAGAGTAAATAATTCGTTGATTGGATCAGTTCCTAAACTTCTTATGCGAGCCTGGGTCTCCATTGTTTGTGATTATGGCAGAGTGTCAGCGGCGGTCAACGAGTCGTTTCGGTCGTCCTTTCAGGGTATGCAGTTCAAGTCCTCCCGGCTTTGTGAATCTGAAGTGGGCCCTGAAGGATTCATCCGCGTATGCAGCTCTGAGCGCCGGGCGTCCTTTCAGGAAAGAATCCAGGAACCGTTCACTGACACCTCGTGTATCAACGTGGTCCGGGTCCTCGCTTTCAAGGCCCACCCTCATGATGGTCTCCTGTTCGTCCTGTCCAGTGTAGAGGAATGCCTCGTATTCACCGGTCAGGTATTGCATGTTTTCATGCTGGAACACCCCCCGTTCAATATCGACGCGGTTAAACGGGGTCCCGTTTACCCACACGGTATCAGCTTCCCGTTGTGGATTGATTATTCTCATATGTGTACGGCCGCAGGGGCATTGTTCGCTTGAAATGACCGCTGTGGTATCCTCTGTGTCATAATTAATCAGGAGTGTCCCACATTTCGCACCTATTGGTAGCAGCGTGGTGAGGACCGCCCTTCCGCACTCGCCTTCTTTTACAAATTCAGCCATGGCCGGATCGTAAATATCGAGGTGGACAAGGTCTTCCGGTACATGAAGCCCGGTGAGCTGATGACATTCCCCGCACATGCTGCCCTCCGTGCTCCCGTACGTATTGTAGATACCACAGCCCCAGAGTTCACGGACATATTCCCTTGCTTCCTGTGCAAAACCCTCACCTCCTACAACCAGCCTCTCAAGGCCCAGATCCTGAATATTTATTCCCTCATTGCCTAATCTTCGTGCAAGGTGAAGAAGTTTGAACACACTGCCAATAATCGCGGTCGGGTGGTAATTCGTGAGCGTCCGTACTGGAAAATTACAGTTTCCGGTGGGGATCATGGTAAACCCAATCCGGTGGGCTGCGAGGGTCATGGTGTTTGCCCCGACATTCATACCATACGTAGTACAGACGACCACCCGGTCACCCTTGTGAAACCCCTGCGACATAAAAATACGGGCGTATTTCTCCGCATACCTGAGCCATTCCTCATATGTCAGGAAAAAACTCTTCGGTACCCCGGATGTTCCGCTTGTCTCATGGATTGTAAAAATATCACCGTGGGGAGCACTCATAAAACGGAACTCCGGTGTCTGCGGTGGCTGGTTTTCCCGTACCGTCTTCCCGGAAATAATCGGAAGGGTGAGAAGATCCTCGTGGGTCCGGATATCCTGTGGGTCAATATGATGTGTCCGGAACCAGTCCCGGTAGAACGGGGAATATTTCGCCGCATAAGAAATTGTATAACTGACACGCTCATCGATTAGGGCATTTAGGTCATCACGGGTAAGTGTCTCTACCGCTTTGTTATAAAACAGGGGTTCATCCATAAGGAAACTCTTTTGATTACACTCCCTTAACTGTTCTGTTATTTTCACCAGGAATTACACCCGGGAAAAACCCTGCAATAGAGCTATCCATTCGCGAAACTCATGAAAGATCCACATGGTAGTATGTGAGAAGGATGAAGACGATCTCCTTTTGAATTCCGCCAGCGTATCCACCGGGACGGCCTTTACTTCTATTCCATCCTGAAACCCCATGTTTTCGTTTTATGTTAACATGTGGTCTCCTGGAAGGGATGTAAAAAAAGGCATGAGGGGTGTTTCCCTTGCGGTCATCATCATTGTAACGTATTTTTACCCGCAACAGGTCTGGCAGTTATATTTTCCCAAATAACCTGGGTTTTAAACCAGGGGGTGGAATATCCCGGGGTTTAAAGGGTTGTACTGTTCTCCGGGCCTGGTAGATAGGGTGTCCGGGGAGGATGAGGGACTTCCCCCGGAGATAGGTATACTGCGGCAGGAGTTACGATTCCTGAAAGGCACCCCTGTGTAAATAGTGTGACACGATCCCGGGCGACAATCCAGAAATCCCGTAAGTGTGAATATATTAGTTACTACCAGGGGAGCGGACGACGAGTTCCGGATGATGATAGGCATTCGCACTTGGATAAACCATTTATCTGTCGGGAGGCCTGCCGGGAGGCCGCGCCCGGCATTACGATAACAAAAGGGAATGCGTATCCACGGTACCCCGAAATCTGATAAAAAATTCATTAAACGCTTTAATTATTGAAACAATCTCCGTTGATGGGTAATATCCACCTGCCTCCCTATATTTTCCCTGGTCCGTTTGCTTCGCCCCCATCAGCATTTAGATCCATCCGTAACGAATACACCGAATTAAAGCGATTTTATCCGGATTCTGCCTTATCCTACCTATGAGAAAACGGCTCGTAGTTCAGTGTATCGTGGTGCTGTATCAACGGGTAAAGTAGTTCGTATCACCGGTTTTTTGACAAAGCTGAGAAAATGTATGAGATACTGTTATCGTTTATAAAGGAGAAGAAATAATCAATGGAAAATAAAAAAAATTATCCTTCACTAAAAATTCAAAACATTGTCATGACCGGAAGAATTGCAGATTCTTTGGACATTCAACATATTGCAGAAAAACTTGATGGCTGTGTTTTTACCAAGAAAAAATTTCCTGGTGCTGTTTACCACATGAAAGAGCCTAAAATCGTGGCATTGCTCTTTAATTCTGGAAAAATCGTGTTTACGGGTATTACCTGCATGGATGACTACCAAAAAGGTCTTGGGCTTCTCATCAGTCAGTTAGATGGGTTGGGGATAAAGACCATGGCAGTACCCGATATTTCCGCAAAAAACATGGTCTGCTCATATGATACCGGGCTGAAAATTAACCTCACAAAAGTGATTACCACGTTCGCCTATGAAAAAATTGAATACGAGCCGGAACAGTTCCCCGGGCTCGTTTTCCGGATCGATGAGCCAAAAATCGTGGTATTAATTTTTTCTTCAGGGAAGATAATTTTGACTGGTGGAACGAATATCGAAGATGTAAAATCTGCAATTGATCAATTGATGAAAAAACTAAAACCCATCTGCTAACCATTGTCTGATTAATATCCGATTACATCATGAATGGTGAGAACCAAATTTCAGTCAAGAGGAAACATTTTTCCTTCTAAAACCGTGGTTTGGTTATTCCCTCAGGTTATGCATCGTATCAGCCTCTGGTGACCGGGTACACGGTGCGTTCTGGTCCGTAACCAGTTATGAGCCGCTCCTTTTTTTCGTGTATGTGGTCTTTTCGAGGCACTTGCTTGTAGGCCACTGCGGGTAACCGGCTCCCCCGAACTGAATCAGGCGGCCAGAACCTGCACGGTTTTCCACCCGGGTGTGCCCGGCCTGCGCGGGTCATGCTGCTCTCTCCGTGGTTGTCTTCCGGTAACTCCAGTTCCCGTCATGATCGTTCTTAAATCCCAGGGCTTCCCAGAAGCCGATGGCATTGTAACGGACACGGTTAGCGATTACAATCTGGAAATTCCCCTTGCAATAGTCCACAAACTCCCTGCCATAGCCTTGCCCCTCCCATGCCGGGTAGATGTTTAGCGAGTAGATATTGATCGTTATGTCCTGGATTAGGCAGCGGGCTTTACCAACGCGGTCACTCCCGATCGAAATATCTGCCCAGTCGTACTCTGAATGTTGCTGTTCTTTTGAAAGGAATTCAATCGTCAGCGGCATGAAAAAAATCCTGCTTTACATAAACCCGTGACAGAACGCAAGCACGTTTTTACCGAGGTCCGGTTGGTAATAACCACCTTCCAATATGGCAAATCTACGGTTTTTAGCCGCCCGTCTGGCAAACCGTTTCATCATGTCCCCGATCAGGTAAAAATCAGACGTGCTAAGTTTCCTCCCCACATCTTTTTCGTATGAGTCAAAGCCTGCGCAGACACACACGATGTCTACCGTGGGGATATCGTGGATGAAATTACGGATTATCTCAATATACGCCTCGCGGTCATCGGCGTACGGGTTCAGGATGTGGCAGTCTGTCCACCCGGATAGTACCGCTTTCGTGCCGTCACCGGTATGGGCATCGAAATCCAGGATAAAGGCAGATTTGATCCGTTGCTGCTGACGTAATCTCAAAAGAGCGATCCCCATATTTGAAAAAACACAATAACCCCACGACGATTCCCGGTAGGCATGGTGCCCCGGGGGTCTCAGGCAGGCAAAAGCAGGTTCACCGCCGATGCCAATATCTGATGCCATGATTGCTGCCCCGGTGGCAAGCAAAGCCATGTCGCACAGTTTTGGGTTTGCCCTGACCGTATCAATGTAGTGCGGCGTGTGGGCCAGCAGCACTGCGTCTTCATCCGCCGGGCAGGGACGTATAATCTCAAAATCGTTATCCTTGCTGACCACATCCATGATGGCCTTCATCCTGCCCGGGTCTGCTGCTCCGTTGTTAGCATAGTCCGATTCGTAGAACTTTTCGTGAAAGAGTATTTTCATGACCGTTCTCCTTTACCAGGGTACAAATGTTCTGCCGGGCTTCGTTCGATGACGTGCTGTTCTAAACGTTGAAAGGGGGCACGGGCGGTATGTTACCATACTAAACTTCCGGTCGTGCTGTGTGGTTACCCACCAGAATGCCAGCGGCCTGGGGATGAGAAGTGCAAGGGATAGTATGGCGCGAACGGACGCAGTTTTTTTTAGCGCACTCTGAAATGCATACTCAACCGAAGACCCCCTCTTTGGGTATTACTACGTATTCGGCCCGCAACCAAAATACTTTCGTGGGGTTTTAGTTTCGATAAAAAACGTTACCACTTCGTACACTTCAAATCTTACCCCTTGTTGCAGACGATTGTGCTGATATCCGGAGGTAACATCCCGTTTGCACAGAGATTATTCAGGATGCATCAGAAGCGAGTGCAATACCCATACATCCGATAAGGGTCCCGGATAACACCGCCAGGAACACCAGGTAATTATTCATCCCAAGAAGCTTTCCGGCAATAGAACCGCGGGACCCCTCCGCTTCCTAATACCGGGACCATGACCATGAGTACAACGGCAGCAAAATTCAACCCGACGAGCCAGTTATGGCGTGTGAAAAAAGCACGGGTTTTTTCGGTTATCTTCGTGAGCAGATCCCCATGGTTGAAAATTTTATACGCAAGGTTAAAATTGAGTACCATG
>JAPKXR010000230.1 GCA_026394715.1 Methanomicrobiales archaeon
GTGCTGATCAGGTCAAGGTCGATTAAGTCTGCGCCGTAGCGGTCGACCCAGGCCTTTGCCCAGGCACAGGGGTCCTCGAGAGCGTCCCCGAATGACTCCTTGACCGGCCCCGGGAGCGGCGGGACCATATCGAATACACTCCCGGCGACCACAGGGGAATGGGGGTCTGTCCCCTCGAACAAGTGGAATGGTGGTGTCGATGCCCCGCCGATGGTCACCGATTTCACGCGGCTCCCTCCATCTCCCCTGGTTGAGCCGAGGATGACTTCCCGTATTTTTCCCGGGTATGATCGGACTGGTGGTGTATACCCGATATCCACAAGCCCGGCCAATGGTGTCGGCACCGGCATCAGCCCGGCAACCGCCGGGAACCCCGAGAGATCTGATAAAGAAACCGTGAGTTCCTTTGCCGTCAGGGTGACCCCTTCCAGTTCTAATTCTCCATCACCCGCCAGGAGTTTTAACAGGCTCCGGATCAGTGCTTCCTGCCCGTTTTCCATTTATTTCCTCCCTTTTCTTACAAAGATCCTATCCGCGTGGAGCCGGATATTATGAAATGTTATCGAGACCCCGGTCCCTGGCCCTTGGGGTAAAGAACGGCTTTCACGAATGTCCCGGTGGCTACCAGGAGCTGATCCAAGTGTATCTGATGTGGATACTTCATTAGTCACTGTCCGGGCAATGATTGGGTGGCGATGTGCCCGGAGAAACGCCAGCATCTCGTCCATGGATGTCACATCCTTCTCAGTAGCGATCAGGTCGTACAGGTCGGCCGGGATATACGCCTTCAGTTTTTCCCGCACATCAGAGGGCATCCATATGATCCGTTCCCATCCACCACTTGCCCGCAGAAACCGGGGGGACCTCATGTATTCGAATGATAACCCGTGGAATCCGTCGACCTGCCTTCCGCCTCCCGTTGAGTCTGCAATGGAACCAAAACTCAGTCCCGTCGGAGTCATCCCCCGGAAGTCCCGGTTAACAATCCCCAGACCATCGCATTCAGGGACATAAAATGTAGTACATTCGAAGCAACCGCACGAGGTATGGGGATAGCCAAATGCCGTGTACAGCTGGACTCTCGAAATATCAGCGAGGGATTTTTCCTTGACCACGCGGTTTACACCTTCGTATTCCCCTGTTTCCGGGTCGATGCACTCCCCTTTCTGGATCTCGTAAATCGGCCCCTTCGGGTCGACTCGTGAGGCAGCCCGCCCGTCAAGCCAGCTGATCGCTCCGCAGTTGGCATAGCGCTCCGGGGAGATCACACAGACATGGGAAGGTGCAAATGACTGGCAGAGTGAACATCCGTAGAAGACATCCACGTCCTCATCGGTCATGCCCCGTGTCCTTGCGTCACGTTCCTCGTAGGTCTGTACTGCCGCGGCATGCCAGCGGTGCACGAGTGCCGGGTCGGTGATCAAGGTCACGCTGATCCGGTCGATAATCGGGAGAGCACTCCGGAACAGCCGGATCAGCACCATTCCAACATGATTGAGCGTGAGGCCCCTGGCAACTGCTTTTTTATCGGCCCGCAGCCAGATCCCGTCCCTCTGGTTGAGGTGCATGAACCCCTCGATCCAGTTACAAAAATCGTGGATACGGCGTTCCATGACCGCTTCCATGTCCGCCTCTAGTTGGGCACCGGCAACTTCCACGCAGATGCCAAAGGGTATAGCCCCGCCAACCGCCATCTCGGAAAGATCGGGACCGAGCACTTTCACCTCCCCGTCATGGACCTCCTCCGGGCTTTTCACCCTGAGGATCTCAAACTTTTCTTTTACCTGCGGTCCCCCGAGTTCGACATGCATCGTCTGTTTCCGTATGCGTTCCCCTTCATAAACGACCCCGATCTCGACCGGGATATCGGAGAACATGCCATCCGAAGTCATGTGTAGCCGACCTCATCGGCGATCGTATTCAGGTGCGTTATCCATTCATCCCTGCTCTGGTTTGGAAATGAGAGGGTGCAATGTGGCTGGTACCGCTGATCGATTGAAATAAACCGTATCCCTTTCGGAGCGAATGATTTCAGTCCTGACTGGAGCAGCCATCCCATACTATAGGGAAAACCGAGAAACAGGACGAGGTCGGGGTGCTGATGGTCATCGCCGATGCTCCAGTCCGGATCGTTTAACCGTGCCCCGATTTCCATGATTGAAAGTGTAGCAGTTGGGGTAAAACCACGTTTCCTGAACGCGGGGGCCGTGGATGGTGTTACAATAACAGGAATTCTTCCTGCATCTGCAATCCGTATGATGATCTCCACGGGGTTTCCCGTCACGTTCGCGGGGATATCTGCATGATGCGCTACCACGATAAGCGGATGTGCAGCTTTCTTCAAGAGGGCCGTAATAACCGCAGTTTTTGTAACCACTGTTGATTGTGTGCTCCCCGGGACCTCATAGCGCTGCCACGGGTCATCGCTGGTCACTTGGCCCTACCCCCTTTTCGTACCAGCCGTGGTAGCAGGGTCGGGTCTGGTATGCGGCCATCCCCTTCTTTCCAGTCAGTCTGGCGCAGGGCTTTTAAGATATCCTCCTTCATCGCTACCGGGATATCCGCGGTGGTGCGTACGAACAGGTGCATATCATCAGGCATTACCCCAAAGAACTTCCTGTGGAGGTCGATGTAATGGTTCAGTTTAATCGACCTGCCCTTCGTCGTGTCGCTTGGCCTCATGCAGAGTTTCGGGATGAGCACCATCGCTTCCTCACGAGTCTCGGCGACGGCGAACAGGTGTTCCGGGGTGGGTGCTGCGTAGACCCGTTCCCCGGTCCTTGCATCAATGACCTCCCAGTCTTCGTCATGGTCCTTCCGGCCGAGGAGCATTCTCCGGTATTTTGCACCATGTGGTCCGACAATGACAGGTATCCCGAGGCGCCAGAACCCTGCTGCAATGGAAGATGCCTTCTGGGACATCGCACCCCACGCGATCCCGACTGCCCCGACACGGTTATGGACATAGTCCGCGATCTCTTCATAATTCGAATTCAATTGCCTTCTTGCAAAAATACTCGCGATCTTTATCGCAGCCCCCGATATGTGGGCATTTGAAACGCAGGAACCGCAGTTGACGAGACTCCCCGCATCGAAGGTACCCGGGTACGCCTCGTAGAGGCCCTGCCCGTTTTCCGTCGTGTACATCCCGATCTGCATTGCGGCACAGCCAGAGGTGGTCACAATATACCGTCTTTTTAAGAACTCTTCCGCGATGAAGCCAACATCTTTCCATGAGCCAGGGTTATTCGAGCACCCGACCATCCCGAGTACTCCCGGGACTTCGCCCATCACAATCGGACCGCCGACAGCCCGGATCTCCGTGTCCTGAATGGGTCCCCTTCCGCACCGGACCCGGAATTTCTCTTTCCCCATCCGGATCCGTGATGCACCAAGGATCATCGTGTGGGGCATGAGGCCTTTCGCACAGACCCCTTCACCTTCACACCTCGTACAACCGATACAAGACTCGTACAGTTCACCAAGAAGACTCAGGTTTCCCTTTCCGGCAGCTGCGATGGCCTCTGCGAGGGGGAGGTCATTGGGACAAACTCTCCTGCAGTTGTCACACCCGCCGCAGGCCTTTGCGGCGGCGGCAATAGTAGCCTCGTCAGGAATCGCACGGAATTTTTTCCGTTTCGGGAACATGGCCGTTGCAAGGCGGACAGCCACCTCACCTGCCTTAACTGGATCGAGAATTGCCGCACCAAGACTTTTACCACTGATAATATCCCCAACGATGCTGTCGACCGAGTCACGTGTCCTGTCCGGGAGCCCCTGGAAATTTTTGCAACTGGTCGCAATTACCGGTGCATTTACTTTTTGCGCCTCAATTACGACATCCGTCCGGACACACTGCTCATCGATTACGATCACATCCGCCCCCCCGTAACGGATAAACCGTATCTGGTGCGAGAGAGGACCGACGATCTTTGCCTTGTTATTATATCGAGTCAGATCAAGGGCGGTGCAGCATATCCCGGCGAGGTCGATAGCATCCTCAAGGCCATGATCACGCATATAATCCGTGATCTCAACCGAAGGGGCGACATTATGGCCAATGACAAGAATTGACGGCTTATCGGGGTTCACACACCCGATACCAATATCAACAAGTGACGCTTCCGGGTCACCCTTTGGAAAATTAAGCGATGAAATCTGTGCAATGTCAGCAGCCTCCATTGCGACATGGTCGATCATCCCCGCATGGAAGACCTTGGATTCGAAATCGATATTGTTACCTTCCTGACCGGTATGGCAACAGGCGAGGAGCTGGGTGATCTCCTTTTCGCAATAGTCGATCACATCTTCGAGATCTCCAAGAGTAATCGGCTTGATCCCGGTTACAAGCCTTATATTCGGTGCTTCCAGGTTTACCGATGCACCAATGTCGAGGTGGTGATCCCGGCCCGATGTTTCAACCAGGTGTTCGAGGAGGTGACGTGCGTGACCGGTATGTGTTGCGGTACCAATTGATGCCGAGAGCAGCACGATGCGGGACTGCTGGGCGGCCATATCTATCCCGCAGGCACCGCGTTTTCCGCGGGAAAGGTCACATTTTCCCATGGTACATAAGCAGCAAAGGTCACAGAACGGAAGATAATGGGGTGGGTATTTCTTCAGGAGTTTATGGTCCCATTCCCGGAGGTCCCCGATACCCGGCATACGCGTAGGGCCCGGCCGCTCCTCCCACGTCCTGATGATCCGCCCGATATCGAGTTCGACCCCGTGTGCCCTGATATCGTCGCCAATCAGCTCGTCGATTTTAACCCTTGCTTTCATTTTTAGTATTTTCCTCTTCGTCTGGCTGGATATATCAATCATGGGAAATACGCAATCTTAATATTATTGTACCTGGGACTTCCAAAAAAACATTGGTAACCAGCAGATGAAATTTCATGTTTGCAATGTAATACCAGGCCATATCCGATTTAAACCAGGTAGTTTGACAATCCCGGGATAATTACCGGATAAAATCCCAGGGGTCCTATTTTCACCGGTAGTACCCAGGACTCGCCGGGTACAAGGGCTTCTTATACCAAGCATAAATGGTGCAGGCAATCTTTTTTACCATTTTAAAAGAAATAATTTCCAATCTCATTATTTAGAATTTTGAGAGGTGACGATAGTTGTACCAATTGAATTTACTGGTGTTTATTTCGGTGATATGCCTGGTCGCACTTGCCTTTGCAGCGATTTTTGCCCGGCAGGTGCTCAGGGCTGAGACTGGAAGCGTGAAGATGGCCGAAGTAGCGGCTGCCATACGTGAAGGGGCCGAAGCCTTCCTGAAGCGGCAGTATTCGACCATTGCAGTCCTTGCGATCGTTGTGGCGATTTTACTGTTTGCTGCATATATGATCTCAGGGAGCAGCACAACTGCCTGGCAAACTGCCGTGGCGTTCCTGCTTGGAGCATTTCTCTCCTCTATTTCCGGTATTATCGGCATGTGGATATCTGTCCGGGCAAACCTTCGTTCAGCGGCAGCAGCAACAAAGAATGCGGGAAAAGCGGTTGTCCTTGCGCTCAGGGGTGGGGCCGTTTCAGGTCTCACCATCGTATCCCTCTCTCTTCTTGGTGTCTCGTTAATCTTCTACGCCTTTGGTGCTGACCCCGTAACGACCCCGTTCCTTATCGTCGGGTTTGCCTTCGGTGCGTCATTCATTGCACTCTTCGCCCAGCTTGGCGGTGGGATATATACAAAAGCCGCCGATGTGGGTGCTGACCTTGTTGGAAAGATAGAGGCAGGGATCCCGGAAGATGACCCAAGAAACCCGGCCGTAATTGCCGACCTTGTGGGAGACAACGTCGGTGACTGTGCTGGCCGTGGAGCAGACCTGTTTGAATCGACGGCAGCAGAGAACATCGGGGCCATGATCCTCGGTGTGGCACTCTTCTCGGTATTCGGAATGAATGGAATTCTGTTCCCGCTGGTGATGGGGGCCTTCGGCCTGATTGCCACGATCGTGGGAATATTCTTTGTCACCGAGAAGCTCGCTGACCAGGAAGACCCGATGAAAGCATTATACCGCGGGTTTTTTGTCACGGCCATTCTTTCTGCGGGTTTCCTTTACATCGCAACGACCTGGCTGCTTAACAATAATATCTGGTTCTTCTATGCGGGACTTGTCGGTATCGCGCTCTCCATCGTGTTCGTATACCTGACCCTGTACTACACCGATCACAAGTACCGCCCGGTCAAGTCAATTGCCGAGGCCTCAAAGACCGGCCCCGGGACGAACATCATTTCAGGGTTTGCCGTTGGTCTCGAAACAACCGCTGTATCAGCAGTAGCAATTGGTGTAGCCCTGATTGTGTCATTCAAGCTCGGTGAATTTTCCGGAGTGACCAACGGCGGTCTCTATGGTACCGCGGTTGCAACAGTCGGCATGCTTTCCACCTGTGCCTACATCCTTGCGATGGACACGTTCGGACCTATTGTTGACAATGCCGGTGGTATTGTTGAGATGAGCGGGGAATCCGAAGAGACACAGAAGAGAATTTCACGTCTCGATGCGGCTGGAAATACCACGAAAGCGCTTACAAAGGGGTATGCCGTGGGTTCTGCAGCGCTTGCAGCGTTCCTGCTTTTCAGTGCCTACATGGGCGAGGTTTCGAATCTTACCCACAAGCCCTTTATCAGTGTAAACCTGGCCCTTGTCCCGGTTTTTGTCGGTGCACTCCTTGGTGCAATGCTCGTGTTCCTCTTTGCGTCCCTTGCAATAAGGGCGGTTGGAGAAACTGCGCAGTATATTATCCAGGATGTCAGGCGCCAGTTCAAGGACAAGGGTATCCTTGAAGGGACTGTCAAACCTGACTACGCCAGCTGCGTTGACATTACCACAAAAGGGGCGCTCAAGAACATGATCCTCCCGGGTTTCATCGCAATTGCGGTCCCTGTGTTTGTCGGTTTTGCATTAAAATATGAAGCAATGGCCGGCTTCCTGATGGTCGCTACCATCACCGGTGTCCTCATGGCACTGGTGCTGAACAACAGCGGCGGTGCATGGGACAATGCCAAGAAATACATCGAGAGTGGTGCGCTCGGTGGAAAGGGAAGCGAGGCCCACAAGGCCGCGGTTGTCGGAGACACCGTTGGCGACCCGTTCAAGGACACTGCAGGGCCGTCCCTCCACGTGCTTATCAAGCTCCTGGCGACCCTGACCCTGGTGCTTGCACCCCTGTTTATCTGATGAAAAAAGGGGCAATTTTTTTTTTAATCCGACGAATATTTGGCCATTTTCTCCTGGTTATTTCTGCAGAGTCACGCGGGAATTTCCAACGTGAAAGGGGTCCCGTTAACTATTAAAAAAGAAGTAGCTCAGGATACGGGGACTACCTGGTATCCCCGTTTGAAGGATGGATATTAACCGAGGGTAACCATTTCCTCGCCACTGAAGTCATGTATGGTGAGTGCCAGAGTCTGCAGGTCAAGGACAACAGCACGTGCAGGGGTGGGATTGATATTCATCTGTTTCTGGAATGCGGTCTGGGACTGCCATGTCCCCGCGTTGATTGCAAGCGTTCCATGGTACTGGGCGATTCCCATCACGTGAACATGGCCGGTCATAAGTACTTCGGGGATGGGGTCGATCATCAGGTGGTCCTGTCTGTCTGCAGCGATTGGGGTCTTTCTTCCATAGGTAGGGGCAAGGTGGCGGCGTTTGAGCATCCATTCCATCATCGGGGACGGGTTTTCGTACGAAGCACCCGGTGTCAGGCCGATCTGGTCGTCGATTGACCTCCCGTGATACATCAGCACCCGGACCCCCTGGAGGCTCACAAGAGCCGGGTTTTCGACAAAAACACAATTTTCCGGAAATTTCCCGGTAAATTTCCGGGGGATCGCGGGTTGCGGCTCTGCCCCCCGGACCACATCGTGGTTGCCGGGAGCGAGGATAATTTTCAACCGGGACGGGAGTGACCGGAGCAGTTCCCCGAGGAAGTCATACTGCTCGTAGATGTTCTTAATTGTGAGTTCTGCCTCCTGCCCCGGGTAAATACCAATCCCGTCAACAAGGTCCCCCGCGCAAAGGAGGTAGGAAACATCCGCCCCCCTGATCCATTGTGAAAACCTGTCCCAGGCATCATCGAGGAATGTATCACTGCCCACATGAATATCGGAGATTAATACGGCTTTTCCTGGAGTATTGCTCGTGTAGGGTGCATGGCTGTGGGGGATATCGGGCCTCATGAGCTGGTCGGCAAACAACAATTTTCCATCAGATGAGAGCGACCCCTTCACACCGATGACTTCATCCGGGAGCAGCGTTTCAGCTTCAGCAAACCCGGGCCTGTCTTTGTTGAAGAGCACTGCCACAGTCCCGGTCGCATCTTCTACGTCAACACGCCGATGACCTTTCGTGGTGCTTTTTACCTCTGAAACCAGCCCGATAATCGTGCATTTTTCATCTCGGTACCGTGGTTTTTTCAGTGCCTCGATTGGCATAGCACTGCATCTGCTCCGGATGAGCCCCCCGAGACAGTCATAACGGTGCCGGAAATAATGGAGATAATCTGCGACGCCGAGAACTCCCCCGGATGATCCTTCGCTGCCGTTGATTATCTCGACTTCGGGGTCGGTAAGGAACCTCGTCCCATCTTTCGAGAGCCCCATGCCCTGGACGTGCTGTGCCAGCACGACGATGGTGTCATTCGGAACAGAAGAAACCACGCGTTCCAGCAGGTCTGTGTCCCCTTTTTCGGCAAGATATCTCACCACTTCAGGGTGCACCTGTAATTTGGTATCAAGGAATCGCTGGACAATGGTCTCGGTGTCAAGCATCTGATCTAATACTATCCCCTGCCGCCGATATAGGATTTTAGATCGGCGACTGACGGGCCAGCCATAACAGGGCCGCACATGAGTTGGTCATCGCCGCACTGCTATGCGGTAGTTCATCTGCCATCCAAATCTATGCCCGGACGCGATTAATTATATGACAATAGTACATAGATAAAAAGACTCGTGTCAATACTCCGCGAGTTCCTCTGGGTAATCATTGTTGTTGGTGCAATAGCCGCTCTCTTATTTGCCGTCAGTGGCACCTGGCCTGCTGTTGTCACGATAGAATCTGAGAGTATGGTACCGCACATGAATGTGGGTGACCTTGTGTTCGTGGTCCAGGCAGACCGGTTTGGCCAGTTGCAGTCCTGGACCGAAGGAAAAGAAACGGGGTACACCAAATTCGGGGATTATGGGGATGTGATTATCTACAACCCGAATGGGGGTACAAAGACCCCGATACCGTTTATCGGGGGTGCGCACCCGATAATCCATCGTGCAATGGCGTTTGAGGAACCGGGCAGCACCCTGGTCGCTTACGTCAATCCCAGCGGTGGGAAACACACGCCGACAAGTTATATCCCGATCACGAAGGACAATTTTACAGCACAGGGTTCGATCATACCCTCCCCGGACCCGGACATCGGATTTATTGTTCCACTGAACAGCACGGACTCCCATGGCGGCTATATCACAAAAGGGGATAATAACTGGAGGAGTGACCAGGGGTCAGGACTCTCACATTATACAAGTCTTGGGGCAATCGAGCCGGTAAAACCGGAATGGATCGTTGGTAAAGCACTCTTTACTGTGCCCCTTGTGGGGTACCTTCCGCTTAACATCATCCCGGTTGCGATTATCATCATCCTGTTAATCCTCCTTCACGAGTGGTATCTCCGGAAAAAGGAAACCTCGAAAAGCCAGGTTAAACCGGGTAATAAATCTAAAAAGCGGAAATAATTTTTGAGGGTGAAGATGGACCTGCGGCGGCTGCTGAATGATACCTGTGAGGGGTACCGCCTGACAGAGAAGGACGCGGCCTCTCTTCTCAATGTCCGGGGCCATGAAGTATTTTCAATTCTTGCTGCTGCAGACGATATGCGGGAGAAAAAGGCCGGAACTATCATCACGTACGTGCGGAACCAGAATATCCATATCACGAATATCTGCAAAAATCTCTGCGGCTTTTGTGGGTTCGGGAAAGCTCCGGGTGATATGGGGGCATACTGCAATGACCGGGTGGCGATCGAAAAGAAAGTGGCGCTTGCGGTGGGGCGGGACGTCACAGAAATCTGCCTGCTCTCGGGGGTTCACCCTGATTTTACCATGGAGTCCTACGAGGAGATCCTCACCTGGGTTACCCGGGCAGCCCCGGGAGTCCACGTCCACGCGTTGAGCCCGGACGAGGTCGCCCATGCCTCTACCAGGAGTGGCATCTCTACGGTTGAGGTACTGGAACGGATGAAAAAAGCTGGACTCGGTTCACTCCAGGGGACCGCCGCAGAGATCCTTGTCGATGATGTACGGTCTGTGATCTGTCCGAATAAACTAAAAACCCAATTGTGGACTCAAATAATCAGGGAAGCCCACCGTATGAAGATCCCAACGACCGCGACCATTATGTACGGCTCGTATGAAAATGCCATGGACCGTGCACGACACCTGTCGATTCTCCGCAAAATTCAGGATGAGACTGGTGGATTTACCGAACTGGTCCCGTTAACGTATATTCATACCGGTACCCCCCTCTTCCAGCAGGGTATTGCCCGCGCGGGTGCAACTGGCATGGAAGATATCCTCCTGGTTGCAGTCTCGCGCCTGTTTCTTGATAATGTTAAAAATATCCAGGTCTCATGGGGAAAACTTGGGCTTAAGATGAGTGAACTTGCTCTGGCATCGGGTGCAAATGACTTCGCAGGGACGATGTTCGCGGATGATGTTTCAAAAGAGGCTGGTGCCGATAGTGCTGAATATCTTGACCCGGTTATAATGGAGCGGATAGCAAAGGACCTCGGGCGCACGCTCCGCCAGAGGACAACCCTGTACGAGCTTTTGTGAAAGCGTCATTTTTTTCAAAGGGTCTTTTTTTTTTACAACACATCGCAATGTAATTCAGACGATGAAACTGTTCAATGGATGAAAAAGGGCCCCCGTTATTTTACTCCTGTTAAGATATTCCCCGGGCAGGATGTACCGGGGAGATTTAAAAAAAATTCCAATGAATCCGGATCAGTTCCAATCACGGGTCGCGGTGCCGGTCCACACCTGTCTCACTACTGGATGAACTGGCGAATTTTCATACCTTCTCCGCTATTGGTCCCGTGTTTCAGTTTCAGGAGAGCAGGTCTAGTGCGTCCTTTCCGGTCATCCCGTTGATCACACCAAGTCCCTGTGCGGCAGTGTTGGCTTCTTTTACTTCACCGGACAGGAGGTCAGCGATTGTTACGATTGACGGTCCTGTTACCGGACGGACCTTCGCTGCCGCATATGCAAAATTATTGAGTGCAGAAACATCAAAGGCGCCGCACCCCACCATCCCGTTCTTTGTGACAACGCCTACAAGGTTGATACTGCCGAGGGGGATCACAAACCCTTTGCCCTCCGAATGCCTGAGTGAAATCGTCTCTTCGATCATGTGCGTTCCCCCGGATTGAATTATTGGTGCTGACTGGGCATAAAGCATTCATGGTCCGTGAGGGCCCGCCAGGCAGTGCAGTGTCTTTTGGATGAGTTTATCTGTCCGGCCATCCTTCGTCAGATGAGGCAATCGGGGTGTTTAACTTTCAGGTGATAGATCCAGTCCGGCAATTACTCAATGATGTTCTGGGTGGCCACCGGCTTACGGTTGACGAGGGGACAATGCTCATGTCCACCCGGGACCGGCGTGTATGGGACATCGTATCAGTGGCGGACAAAGTGCGGGAGAGGGTAACCGGAAACCTGGTCACGTACGTGAGGAACCAGAACCTCAATATCACAAATATCTGCATAAACACTTGTGGGTTCTGCGGTTTTTCAAAAAAACCAACTGATGCCGGAACATTCCTTTTTGGTACCGAAGAAATCCGGGAGAAGGCGGCACTCGCCCGGAAAAGAAATGTCACAGAAATCTGTACGGTGAGTGGTCTTCACCCAGATTTCGATGCCTCCTCCTATACCGGGATAGTCCGCACTCTTCATGAAGAAGCCCCTGACATCCACATTCACGCAAGTAATCCCATGGAAATCGCGTATGGGGCAAGAAAAAGTGGTATCACGACTGGAGAGATGCTGGTGGAGATGAAAGGGGCAGGCCTTGGTTCACTGTGCGGGACCGCGGCAGAGATCCTCGTTGATGAAGTACGTGACGTGATATGTCCCGGGAAAATTCGTACCGCGGAATGGGAGAAAATTATCCGGGAAGCGCACCTGCTCGGGATACCTACGACAGCGACAATGATGTATGGCCATTGTGAAACGGTTGCAGACCGGGTCCGGCATTTAGAGATTATCAGGAATATCCAGGATGACACACGCGGGTTTACAGAATTTGTGCCGCTCTCGTTTGTTCATCTGAACACGCGTCTTTTCAGGGAGGGTACTGCGCGGCCCGGGGCTACCGGGAGGGAAGATCTGCTGATGGTCGCCGTCGCGCGGCTATTTCTTGACAATATCCATCATATCCAGGTTTCCTGGGTTAAGACCGGTATCAAAATGGCGCAACTCGGTCTCTTATCCGGAGCGGATGATATTGGTGGAACAATGTTTGAAGAGAGCATCTCGAAGGGAGCAGGAGCATCCAATACCGATTACCTGGATCCATCAGAGATGAAAATACTGGCTGATGACCTCGGACGTGAATTAAGCCAGCGCACCACGCTTTATGCGTTTGTGTGAAAATTCAGGTTTTTTTAAGCGTATGCCTGAATAACTCAATTTTCTGGACTGCCGTAAAAATAAATCGCCGGGTTAGAATGTTATCTGGATATGAGCCTGTTTATTCCTCCTTGTTCATCGCCTCTTTCTCTTCCTCCACAAACTCTTCGACATCCCTGTATGCCCGCTGGAGGAGACTGACCAGCGGTGCGAGTGCAATCCAGGAGATTTGTGCAAGGGTCGTACTGAAAAAGGCAATCGGGATCGATATCAGAAAAATTGCGATAACAACCAGTTCCCGGTGATAATTGAACCTTATAACGCGTGCGCCCAGATGGGGATCTATAAGACGGTGATTCCTGGATGCATATACCCAGATGATGATAAGTATTCCCCCGGTTACTACCTGCATTGCGGCAAACAGTATTGTTGCCAGTTCGAAATTCCCGTATTGGATGATGAGGTTAGTCAGGAAAGGAATTACTGTAATACACATCAGGAAATAGAAATTAAGACTGATAAGCGTAGAATTACACCGCTTCATATGGGCAAACACCCTGTTATGGCCCCGCCACCACGATGCAATGACAAAAAAGCTGACAAAGTAGCTGATAAATGTCGGACCCATACCCATGAGATCCGTTACTAACTCATTCTGATGTGCCCCGGTGGATAATACCGGGGCTATCAGCGAAAGGGCAAGCAATGTAACGGCGAATGCGAATACCCCGTCGCTGATGGCCAGAACCCGGTCTAAATTTTTACATACGGGATCATAGCCCCCTGTTTTGTGGGGTACGTGTGGTGCTGTCTGGTCAGCGACCGGTATGGAAGTCAATACCGGAGTTATTTACTTAAAAAGATAAAAAATGTGCTTGTTTGAAAATATCTTCAATGCCCTGTGTGGAAAAGTCGCGCTATCTTGTCACCGATTTTCTTTGCGTGCTCGATTGCCTCCTCATCCGTAAGCACATCCCCTGCGAGATATCCTTTCCCCTTTACGTGGCCCATGTAGGAAAACTCGTGTGCAGACAGGAACCCTTCTATGGTCTGGATTGTTCTTGAACCTCCCTTATCGGCCTCAACCGAAACAGCCACGGCCTTCCTCCCGGCCAGTCTCCGGTCGTGGTAGTAGGAATATGTCCTGTCAATGAAGTTCTTCAGTTGTCCCGATACGTCGTAGTAGTAGGTCGGTGACCCGATCACGAGCACTTCACAATCAAGGATAAGCGACGCGACATCTTCCCAGTCATCGTCGGTGATGGAGCACTCGTGTTCTTTTTTACACTTCTCGCAGCCGATACAGGGGTGGATTTTCTTTTCCGCCAGGGATATGAACTCGGTTGTCAGACCCTTCTCTTCGCATTGCCTGAGCACGATCTTTACAAGCATACTCGTATTGCCCTCTTTTCTCATACTCCCGGAGATCCCTAGTACCTGCATACCATCACTCTCATTCAACAGTGTCCCTGCTTGGTATTGATTGTTGCGATGATCGGGTCAAGATCGATTGACCCCATCGCACTGATGATGGTATTGACCGGATCTGATTCAAAATAAAAAAGGTGCGAATCACAATGGCAGTCACTGCACCCGAAACCTCTGACCGGGACCCCACCGATCGCATTTGCGAGTTTACATTCGATCGGCCGGGTCGTATGTGCGCAGAGGGCTGAGAGAAGGGTGACCTCCTCGTGTCCCAGCAGGTAGTCAATATGCCACCGTTTTGTAATGTTTCGTGAGGCCGCGAGTTTAATATGGCGTTGCACCCGCTTGAGCCCCCCTTGGCCCAGTGCGGAACCGGTATATACATGCCAGCCACCTGGAAATGCCAGGTCCCCGAGGGCACCCACCCGTACTGTGCATGGCTTGTTGAACAACACAAGACAGTAAACTCCTTTTTTCATCAACCCTTTCCTTTCAGGGATAGGTCATCCGGATAAGTTCACGAGCGGCGGCGATATGGCGGGCACCGCCCTGACGGGATGGTTCCCCGTGCCCGGGATAAAGGCCGCGGATGTCAAGTTTCGAAAGCCTTTCAATTGACCGGACTAACTCATCCAGGTTCCCGCCCGGGAAATCAAACCTGCCAAATCCACCATCGGTAAACACGGTGTCCCCTGAGATCAGGTCCCCGCTGGCTTCGTCCAGGATGCAGATGCTGCCCGGTGTATGCCCCGGGGTGTGAATAATCAGGAAACCACCTACATAGTCCCCGTCTTTGAGCAGGGTATCGGCAGCAATCCCGGGTGAATGAGAGCCAAAATGCATGGAAAGACTCTGTGCATCCTCAACAAGCCCGGATGCGTCATCCTGGTGAACATATACCTCTGCCTTGCACATCAGGGCAATTTCTTTCACGTGGGCCGTATGATCAAAATGACAATGGGTGAGGATGATTTTCTGAATGGTGTCCCGGTATTTCGAGACGGCTAAGGGTGTCACCCCGGCGTCAATGAGGACATCACCTACAAGGTAGGAATTAGCAAATACCGGGTCACCGGGAATCCACTGGACGGGCATGCACAATAATAAGTTCCCGTGACAAATGTGTTTTATGTATACCTTCGTCCAGGAATGCCACAACGGAGTCCCTGCTGTCGTGGAGCAGGCAGCCAGGATTGAGGGAATTTCGCCCCGGGACCTCGCAGGAAGCATTGCAAGGGGTCGGGTGGTTATCCCCTCGAACCCGAACCGGGACCACAAGGTATGTGCGGTTGGTGAAGGGTGCCGTGTCAAGGTCAATGTGAATGTTGGCACATCGGGTGAACGGTGTGACGAAGACCTCGAAGTAAGAAAGGCGGAGGCAGCGATTAAAAATGGTGCTGATACCCTGATGGACCTCTCGACCGGGGGGGACCTCCCGGAAATCAGGAAGCGTATCCTCGCCCTCGATGTGCCGGTCGGGACCGTTCCGATTTACGAAGCGGTCCGGAAAGCCGGCAACGTTGCTGATGTAGACTCTGATACGCTTTTTAATGTAATCCGTCAGCATTGCAACGATGGTGTCGACTTCCTTACCCTGCACTGTGGTGTAAATTACGAAGCCCTTGCGGCACTCCGCGAGGACCCGAGGCTCATGGGCGTTGTCAGCCGGGGCGGGGCATTTCATATCGCCATGATGGTGCAGAGGGAAGAGGAAAACCCGCTGTTTAAGGAATACGATTATCTCCTCGAGATTCTTGCAGAGTCTGATGTCGTAATCAGTCTCGGTGACGGGATGCGACCGGGGTGTCTCCAGGACGCAGGGCGGAGGGCCAAGACCGTTGAATACCTGACGCTCGGCAGCCTCGCACACCGTGCTCTTGACCACGGAGTCCAGCGGATGGTCGAGGGACCAGGTCATATCCCGATGAACCAGATCGGGTACAACGTGAAGATGATCAAGGAACTGACCGATCATGCCCCGCTCTACCTCCTCGGTCCGTTAGTCACCGATATCGGCGCCGGGTATGACCATGTCGTTGCTGCCATAGGGGGTGCAATTGCCTGTAAAAGCGGCGCAGATTTCCTCTGCATGGTCACTCCGGCCGAACACCTCGCCCTGCCGGACGTTGACGATATTATTGAAGGTACACGGGTCGCCTGCCTCGCAGCGCACATCGGCGATATGGCGAGACGGAAAGATGAGTCTGTCATGCAGCGGGAGTCGCAGATGGCGGACGCCCGGCGGAGACTGGACTGGGAAGGCCAGTTCAGGCTGGGCCTCTTTGGTGACGTGGCAAGAAAAATCCACGAGCGGGATGGCAAGCTCGAGACCTGTTCGATGTGTGGGGACCTCTGTGCGATGAAACTGGTAAAAGGTCTCCTTGAAAAGGAACCCGCCCCAAAGGAAAAAAGATAATCATTCAACAGGTTTTCAGGACGGGATCCGTTCCTTTATGTTATCGAGAGTATCCGCACTGCGAGCAGCGCGGCATTATCACCATTATCTATCCCGACACAGGCCACGGGGACACCCTTTGGCATCTGGACAATTGATAAGAGCGCATCAATCCCCTGCAGAGGTCCGCTTACCGGGACACCGATAACCGGTTTTTTTGTCCTTGATGCGATCACACCAGGGAGGGCCGCCGAGAGGCCGGCGATTGCGATAAAAATTTTGCAATTGCTCATTTTCACGAATTCATCCAGTCTCTCCGGCTCCCGGTGGGCGGAGATGACAGAACTATCGTAAGTTATATTGTGTTTAGCGAGGACTGCTCCCGCGCGTTCAGCAATTTTTGCATCTGATGCGGAACCTGAAATAATCGAAACCTCAACCATAAATTCCAACCAAACTTATATTTTGTCTCTATTAATATACTATGGGCTGATTAACGAATGGAAAAAGAACTACTTCTGATGCTGCCGGGCCCTGTTCCCATGCCGGAACGGGTCAGGTATGCGATGATGCGCCAGGCCATCAACCACCGGGGTGCAGAATTCGGGCAGGTCTACCTGGACTGTGCCCGTGTCCTTAAGACCTGCTTCGGGACAAAAAACGAACTCTTTGTGATCAGTGGCTCTGGCACGGCGGCAATGGAGGCGGCCGTATCCAATTTTGGCAGGGACAAGGAAATTGCCTGCCTGGTGAATGGTAAATTTGGTGAACGCCTGTTCAAAATCGCCTGCAGGTATGGGAAGGCCACCGAAGTCGGTTCGACATGGGGGACTCCACTTGACCTTGCTGCCCTGGAAGAGCGGCTCGAGGCAGGTGCTGAGGTCGTCACCCTGGTCCATAATGAGACCTCGGTTGGTATCCTGAACCCGGCCGAAGCGGTTGGGAAACTGGCGAGAAAATATGATGCCCTGTTCCTGATGGACGGGATCACCTCGATTGGTGGTGATACGGTAGAGTCTGATGCCTGGGGTGTTGATGTAGCGCTTGTGGGGTCACAAAAGTGTCTTGCAGCACCGGCAGGGTTGTCTGCGATCTCGGTCAGCAACCGTGCCTGGGAACGGTACACAAAGAATCCCCCGTATTATCTGGACCTTGCGGCATACAGGAAAAGTGCAGGTTCAACGCCAATGGAGACGCCGTACACACCGGCTGTCCCCCTCTTCCTTGCACTCAGGGAAGCATGCATGATTATCGACGAGGAAGGGCTCAATAACCGGGTACTACGCCACAGAAGGCTCTCACAGGCGGTTAGGGCTGCAGCTGAGGCCTGGGGGCTGACAATGTTCCCGAAGGTCGATACCCTGCACGCGTATTCCAACACGGTGACCGCGATCACTATTCCGGAACATGTAAAGGATAGCGATCTCCGTGGAACCGTGAAGAAAATGGGGATCGAGATGGCCGGGGGGCAGGACCACCTGAAAGGGAAGATATTCAGGATCGGTAACATGGGTTCGGTAGGGGCCCCGGAAATCCTTGCGACCCTTGCCGCAACAGAACATGCACTCAGGAAACAGGGTTTCAAGATAGAAGGCAACGGCCTGCAGGCCGCCTGCGAGGTGCTCGGATGAAGGTCGGTATCGCCGATACCACCTTTTCACGAGTAAATATGGGAAAAATAGCTATTGAAGAGCTGAAGAAGCATGCCAGCGTAAGTATCGAGCGGGTAACGGTACCGGGCATCAAGGACCTGCCAGTCGCCTGCAAGAAGCTGATCGAAGAGAAAAACTGCGAAATTGTGATGGCTCTCGGGATGCCGGGCGGAAAGGAAAAAGACCGCCTTTGTGCCCACGAGGCCTCACAAGGGCTCATTATGGCCCAGCTGATGACAAATACCCATATTATTGAGGTTTTTGTCCATGAGGATGAGGCCAAAGATGATGCAGAACTTGCGTGGCTTGCTGCCAGCCGGACTCGGGAGCATGCGGTGAATGCCGTGAAACTTTTGCTCTACCCAAAAGAACTGCAAAAAAATGCAGGGACGGGGCAGCGGCAGGGTTTCGAAGACAGTGGTCCGGCCCGGCAGTAAGATATACTGTTCGGGACAGTTTATGAATAATCAGTAAAGATACAATAGTTGAGGAATTATATGGCGCAAAAGGCGATAAAACTCGGATTTGTAGTCGCAGAATTCAACCGCGACATCACCTACATGATGGAGATCGAGGGGCGGGAACACGCCGCGTTCCTTGGTGCTGAGGTATCGGAATGCATCTATGTCCCCGGGGTATATGACATGCCACTGGCTATCAAGAAGATGTTAAAGGACGGAAATGTTGATGCGGTGGTTACGATAGGCTGTGTGATTGAAGGGTCTACACAACATGACGAAGTCGTGGTGCAGCATGCGGCAAGAAAGGTAATCGACCTCTCGCTCGAATTCGGGAAACCTGTCACCCTTGGTATATCAGGGCCCGGAATGACAAGGCTTGAAGCGAATGACCGGATCGATTACGCAAAACGTGCTGTTGAATCTGCAATAAAACTGGTCCAGAGATTGAAATGAGGGAATTGTCCGGCAAGATTGCCGGTATTGCCCCGTCGGCCACGATGGCCATCTCGAATGAAGCCAAGAAGATGCAGGCAGCCGGGATCGATGTTATCAGCCTCTCTATCGGAGAGCCTGATTTCGATACACCCGAACATATCAAAGAGGCCTGTATCAACGCACTCCGGAGAGGTGAGACCCACTATGCCCCAAGTAACGGCCTCCCCGAACTGAACCAGGCAATTGCTTCGAAGATAGAGGTGGAGAACCATTTTCCCTGCAGGAAAGAGGATGTGATTGTTACCTGTGGTGCGAAAGACGCTATTTATGAAGCCATGGAGGCCGTTCTCGACCATGGTGATGAAGCAATTATCCTTGACCCGTCCTGGGTAAGCTACGAACCTTGTGTTCAGATTGCAGGTGGCAGGCCCGTTCACCACCCGTTGAATATGCGGACGTTCCAGGTCGATGATTCCCTGGTTGACCGGATCACGGCACATACCCGGATGATTGTCATCAATTCTCCTTCCAACCCGTCCGGTTCCGTGCTGGATAAAGCGTCACTGCGGCTGATCACGGATACCTGCGAAGATTATGACCTTATCGCCTTGTCCGATGAAATTTATGAGAAATTGTTGTATGGAAAGGAGCACATCTCGCTTGCCTCGGTCGGTGATATGGCAGAACGGACGATCACGGTGAATGGGTTTTCGAAAGCCTATGCCATGACCGGGTGGCGCCTCGGTTATGCAGTAGCACCATCAAAAATTCTTAACCGGATGTCCATTGTCCAGCAGCACACGATCAGTCACCCCACGAGCTTTGCGATGTGGGGCGGGCTTGCAGCGATTCAGGGTAACCAGTCGTGCGTTGAAACGATGAGGCAGGAATTTGCCAGGCGCCGCGATTACCTGATGAGGGAGCTCTCGGGGATGGGATTTGAGTCAGCTCCTGCAGATGGGGCATTTTATGCGTATATTCGCGTCGAAGGGGATGATATGGAACTTGCGGAGGACTGGTTGAAAAAACTGCATGTTGCAGTGACACCAGGTACAGCCTTCAATTCTCCTGGGTGGGAAAGGCTTTCATACGCGACATCGATGGTCAGTCTCGCTGAAGCAGTGAAACGTATAAGGGCATCAGTAACCTGATAGTAACTTATTTTGAGTGCAAATTTTCAATTAGCAATAAAATCCTGCGTATAATTGCGTAACAATCCCCAAGCGTGTCACCCTGGTTGAAAAAAGGCATTTTCGGGGATATTTTCATATTAAAAACCATCGGTTTTAATATCATTACATAACAACATATGGATTGAAATGAACCAACGCTGGCTCTGATGAAGGGATGAAAAAGTAGTACCAGGATGTCCCTGAGCAGTCATCTATTCAGGAATGGGAGGGACCACTGTGAACTACGTTTCAAGATTTTATTACCAGTATCGCAGGGTCATTAAAGCACTCCAACTCTACCTCCTTATCGCCGGACCCGGTCTTATCGTAATGATCGCCGATAACGATGCCGGCGGGATCACGACTTATGCTGCGACTGGTGCGAAATTTGGCTACGCACTGATCTGGTTCCTTGTGCTGCTCGGGCCGGTTGCGTACTATGTACAGGAGATGACGGTGCGCCTGGGTGCCGTAACTAAACACGGGCATGCAGAGGCGATTTTTGCCGCATTTGGTCCTTTCTGGGGCTGGTTCTCCCTCCTTGACCTTTCACTGGTGAACTGGCTGACTCTTATTACTGAATTTATCGGGATGACTGCAGCGTTGAGTATTTTTAATATCCCCCCTGTATTTACCGTAATAATTGTCATCGGCATCATGATGTTCATGGTCATGCAGGGCAGGTACTGGACATGGGAGAAACTGGCGATGTTCTTCTGTCTCTTAAACCTGGTGTATATCCCGGCCGCATTCATGGTGCACCCGTCTGTCGGGAGTATTCTCCAGAAGGGAATTATCCCGAACTTACCTGGCGGGCTCACCGCGACATTAATTTTCTTCCTGATGGCAAATATCGGGACTACCATCGCACCCTGGATGATCTTCTTCCAGCAGAGTGCCGTAGTCGACAAGGGCATGGGAAAGAAGGATATTCCATGGGGGAGACTCGATACCATTCTTGGGGCGGTTTTCACGGTCGTTGTGGCAATTTTCATTGTTATTGTGACCGGGACTGTGTTATATGGGATGGAAATTTCGAGTGCAGCCCAGGCCTCCACTGCGATGATGGGGACCTACCCGCTGGTGGGGACGCTCCTTGCAATAGGGCTGTTCGATGCAGGCCTGCTTGGTGCAATCTGCATCTCTCTCGCAAGTTCATGGGCGTTTGGGGAGGTTTTCGGCTGGGCACATTCCCTGAACAAAAGGATCCGTGAAGCACCCTGGTTCTATGCATATTATTTCTTTGCCATCATCACCGCAGGACTGGTTGTCCTCATCCCGAATGCACCCCTTGTCCTGATTACCCTGTTTGTCCAGGTCATTGCGGTGACCCTGCTACCTGCAGCACTGGTGTTCCTGATCCTGCTGCTGAACAACGAAGAAATCATGGGTGAATACAGGAACACAACAGTCCAGAACGTGGTGAGTATCACCATTGTCATCGGGATCATCTCACTCTCCACGCTCTATGCCTTCAGTGTCCTGTTCCCGGAAATATTCGCCTGAGGTGACGAGAAATGGAAAAACTGGAACCAACTGGAAAAAGTGAGACCTGCGAAGGAAGCAGTGATAATTTCCTTGCGAAGCAGTTCTCAAAATTCACCGAGATAAACAAAAAATATGCGAAACCACAAATTAAAATGACCCCCATGGTCAGGATAGCCCTGCTGGGGCTCAGGATATACTTAATTGTCCTGGTGCTGGTGCTGGTATACAAATTTTTCACATTAATCAGGGTATGAGGTGGAGTGATGGAAAACAACACAATACAAAACCGGAAAAAGGCAGAAGATGAGTATTTCCTCTCTCATGTTATTGGTGCCGCCGTGCGTTGGAACGGGAAAAAAATCGGGAAGCTCTCCGACTTTGTTATTGTTGAAACGGGAAAGATCCCTGAAGTGACCCACCTCTCTATCCAGCGACCTTTTGGTTATCCCTCCCTGGTTGTTCCGATGAGCCGGGTCCTCGCATTTTCAGGGAGGGAAATTATCCTCCGGATAGAATCTGTTGAATCGTATGAGGGTTCCCCCGAAGAATCTGCATTCCTCCTCAAAGACCATATTCTCGATAAAAAGGTCATCGATATCGAAGACAAGGAAGTAGAAGTAGTCTACGATATCCGTATCGTATACCGGAACGGCAGGATCTATGTTACCGATGTCGATGTAAGTCGCTATGGCCTTTTGCGCAGGATCGGGCTGAAATTTGTTGCGGACCTGATCCACAACTTTTCCCCGGACCGCGAGGAACAGATGATCTCCTGGACATTTGTGCAACCCCTGCCAAACCCGATGGGGAGTTTTCGGGGAAACGTAAAATTAAATGTCCTGATGGAGACTCTCTCTGAAATCCATCCCGTTGACCTTGCGGATATCCTCGAGGAACTCGACAACGAGCAGCGGGTCATGATCTTTTCTGAACTTGATACCCGTCAGGCGTCCGATACCCTCGAGGAGATCGATCCGAATGTCCAGCGTGAACTCGTATCTTCCATGAAAAGGGAACGGGTTGTCCAGCTGATCGATGAGATGACCCCGGGGCAGGCCGCGGATATCCTGTCGGTACTACCCGCATCTGATGCCGAGGTGATTATCCTGGCACTGGACAAGGACAATGTAAAAAAGATCCGCGCCATCCTCGAAAAACAGGAAGAGACCATCACCGACTATGCAACATCCGGGTATATCCGGTTCCCCCCAGAGATAACTGCAGAACAGGCAATAAACCAGTATGCAGCTGTTGCGAAGGGAAAGGACGTCATTATGTACCTTTATGTGCTTGACAGGGAAGAACGCCTGCTCGGGGTGATCGATATCAAAGAGCTTCTCCAGGCTGAGGATATGAAAAAAATCGGAGAGATCATGGTATTTGATTATATCAGCCTCAGTCCAGATAGCACACTAAAAGACGCCAGGCGTATGTTTGACCGGTATGATTTCCGTGCTCTCCCTATTACCGATGAAGGAAAAAAGATGCTGGGGGTTGTCCCGTACCGGGATGTGATGAACCTGACTCATCACTTTATTGAATGATTGAGATCTCTGTAGATCCTGCCCATTTCTATATTCCCTGTGTAAAGTTTCGGATGATCTCTTTCACAACCCCATAAAATAAGTCTATGTTTGTGAGTTTGCGATTATGCAAGTTCAGAAAAAGTATCTCCTTTTAATAACGATTTTTTCTGAATAATCATTCATTGTTTATTGTGTGTTGCAAAAACAACAACACCCCCCTACCTTTATATACCGATACGTATGACCTATGTTGATAATCTGGTATCTATGATTCAGAATATAATTGACGTGTTAACTCGTCCGGATGCAATATTCCAAGAGAAGGTCAAGTCTGAAGAAGACCTGAAAATCCCTTTCCTGTTCGTTGCAATAGTAGGGATTATTAGTGCGTCGTACGGATACATGGTTGGTTCCCTGACAAGCAGGATGTTTGCCTCTGTAGGTGCCGGAATGGGCGAGATTGTTGCCGTATCAACGGTGATTGGTGCTTTTATCGGTATCATGGTTTTCTGGTTAATCGGGTCTGCAATATTTTACCTTATTTCAATGGTCTTCAAAGGAACGGGGGGTTATAATAGGACCCTTGAATTTGTCGGCTATGGGTTTATACCCCAGATTTTTGGCAGCCTGCTAACGCTTATTATGGCGGTTTATTACCTTCCGATGGTCCAGGTTCCGGTCGTCAACTCATTTACGGACCCGGCGGTTATCCAGAATGCGGTTACCCGCCTGACGCACGATTCAGCAATGATGGAATTCACGAAAGTAAGTGCCGTAATCGCCATAATCTTTCTTATATGGAGCGCCAATATCTGGATTTACGCGATTAAATATTCCAGGAATCTGACGATAAAACATGCAGCCGTTACCATTCTGCTCCCGGTTATTATCTACATCATCTATACTCTGTTCATGACATTTGTGGGCGTTCCTGCCCCCGGAGGATACTAATGAAAACGAACTTCCAGGAATTACTTTTACATGATAGGGGATTCCTGCTTAAAATTTCTATTACACTGATTATTGTCTCTGCAATGGCATTCACTGCCCTTGCAGCCCCAACTGATACATCAGGATCAGCTACCACGACATTCCTTTCCCCTGCGTATACCCAGGTTACGGTGAGTGATCTAACCTTAGATCCCGGAACATTCGCTACCGGTGATGAAGGTACAATAACGGTTGTAGTCCAGAATACCGGTACCCAGAGTGTTACCATCCGGCGGGCGACTCTTTATGACAAGGATATCACCCTCGTATCCACGACCACCTATGACAGTGTCGGGTCTATTGGAGCAGGGAATAAAATGCCTTTCACCTTTACGGTGAAGGCAGACGTTCCTGAAGGTATTTATTACCCCGTATTCTCCCTTGAATTCCAGGATACGGGATATCTTCGCTATCCTGTCAAGTTAGAGGTGAAAAATTCTCCCGTAGTCCTTTCCATAACTGATAAGCCGGATACGTTTGTTGCAGGAAAAAAAAGTATTGTCACCTTATCATTGAGCAACCTCCGCACGAATGCGATAAAAAATGTTATTGTCTCGCCAAATGCCTCTGATATTGAGATTATACCCCAGAATATCGTGATAAATTCACTGGATCCCGGTCAGACCGTTAAACTCCCATTCAGTATTACCCCGAAAAGTCCGAACGATATTGACTTTGAAGCGGTTTACCTGAACGGTCCAAACATACACCAGGTCGGACTCATTCTTCCGATCCAGTTCAATAATGATAAAACTCAGGCGGACCCAGTTATCAGCAATATTGTTTCTGCACCTGATGGAAACCATATCAGGATTACCGGGGATGTAACAAATTCAGGTCTCCAGGATGCGAAATCAGTGACCGTTGCTTCAGGAAGTCCTGCAATTCCGGTTGATCCGTTCAAAGTCTACGCAGTAGGTTTATTGAAACCGGACGATTTCTCAAGTTTTGAGCTGACGGTCAGTTCTGAAAGCCCGGATGAAGTCCCTGTTATCGTGAGCTACAAAGACCAGGATGGCAATATGTATAGCCGAAGTATTGCTGCGGACATCTCCCTGGCGAAGACTCCCAAAAATAATAGTTCAATGTCGAATGCCCCATGGATTATTGTTGGCATTATTGCTGTCATTGTCGTACTCGCTATCGGGTACCGTTATATCAGAACAAGAAAACCGTGAGGGGAATTTCTATTTCAGATGAACCTGTAATCCGATTGGTTGATGTCCGGAAGGTCTACAAGCTCAAGGCCGGGGATGTCACTGCACTCCAGGGGATCTCTTTTGATATACTGAAAGGTGAATTTGTGGCCATAATGGGGCCATCAGGTTCCGGAAAATCAACCCTTCTCAATCTGATCGGTTGCCTGGATGTGCCGACATCAGGTGAGCTGATCCTTGCCGGACGTAATGTCAAAGAAATGTCTGATGACGAACTGACCTTCTTAAGAAGAGACGAAATCGGGTTTATTTTCCAGAAGTTTAACCTGATATCATTACTTACTGCGTATGAAAATGCAGAATACCCGATCATCCTCAAGCAGGGTCATATGGATGAAGAAGGCAAAACCGCACGAATGATGAAACTGGTCGGGCTTGGCGATGACCTGATGACCCATAAACCAAGTGAGCTTTCCGGGGGGCAGCAGCAGCGTGTGGCAATAGCACGGGCACTCGTCAATGACCCGGCATTACTTCTCTGTGATGAACCAACGGGGAACCTTGATTCCGTTACCGGGAGTCAGATTATGGATATTCTGAAAGGTCTTAACGAGCAGGGCCGGACGATTGTGATGGTCACCCATGACCCCAACATCGCACGTTCTGCCCACAGGACTATCAATATTATTGACGGCAGAGTGGCGGCATGAAAATCCGGAAAAATGTTTTCTTCCAGCTTGCCAGCAGGAATGTCAGGCTCAATTTCTCCCGGTCTCTTCTTGCGGCCCTCGGCATAATCATTGGTGTAGTTGCCATTACTACGATGGGAATACTTGGGGCCAATATCCAGCTCGCGGTCTCCTCTAATCTTTCGAGCAGTGCAAATTCAATAATTATTACTCCTGACACCGGTTCCCGTGGGGGTTTTGGTCCCCCTACGAGAGGGACGACAACTCTCCTGATCACTGATAACCAGGTCAGGGAGATTGAACAGGCGGCAGGGCATAATGTCGTCGTTCCCATTCATTCGGGGTCAGATCTCATCCAGGTCGGGACGAAAGATAAAACGCGTGTAACCATCTATGGCCTTGATCCCGAGAAAGTATCAAACTTTGTTGAGATTGCCGAGGGAAGCTCGTTACGTGGGGCATCAAGCGGTGTCCTTATCGGCTCAACCCTTGCGAAAGACCAGGACATCAAGGTGGGTACCCGGATAAAGGTAGGGGATGAGTCAACCGGGACGAACGAGGTGGTCAGGGTGGTAGGTATCCTGAAATCAAAGGGTTTTGGAATAGATCTCATGCCTGATAATGCTATCATCGCACCCGATCACTGGTACACATCAGTGTATGGAAACCAGGGTGAATATCAGCAGGTCGATATCCTGGTCCCATCGATCAAGGATATTCCCCCCATAAAGGACGCAATAGATAAAAAGATGAATAAAAAAGTCAAGGTGGTTAGTATTACTGATTCAGGGGCATTGCTCGAGACCATAAATGCTACAATCGGCCAGATAAGCACGTTCATCCTCCTGCTTGGCGGGATATCACTTCTCGTGGCATCGGTGAGTATTTTCAATGTCATGATGATGTCTGTTAAAGACCGGATCAATGAGATCGGTGTACTGAGAAGTATCGGGACTACCAAGTCAGAAATACGGAAAATGTTTATTTACGAGTCATTCATCATCGGTTCGATTGGGGCCGTTATCGGTGGACTGATTAGCTTTATCGGGGGGTACCTCCTTGTCCGGGTGATCGGGACGACTAATTATTTCTTCACCCCCGCAAGTATCATGTATGTGCCGTACGGCATGGCAATAGGTATTGTTGTATGTCTTATTTCGGGCCTCTACCCGGCTGCAAAGGCCGCAAATCTGAATCCGATTGAGGCACTAAGGCACGACTGACATTTAAAGGACCCTTCCACGACCCGGTCTTCCTTACCGGGAATGTGGGAGTATCTCCACCATTAGGATCTCGTGGTAATGAATGGAAGAACGACACAGGCAACGGAAATTTGAGGGGATGGTTATCCCTGCATTTATTCTGATTGGTATCGGTGCAGGTCTCCTCTTTGGCAGGCCGGATGTGGGTGCCGTTGTAGGGCTTGGTACAGGTTTTATCGCAATGGGAATTACAAAAATGATGAATTCTCCCAAAACGGGTATATCTTCAGTCACGACCGGGGCCACCTTCCCCCTCCTTATCGGCGGCCTCTTTATTATTGCCGGATTCGGCCTGGTATACTTCCCTGCGTTGATCTGGCCCTATTTTGGTGCCCTTGCGTTAATCTTTGCAGGGACCTGGCTCCTTTTCAGAGCTGCGGTGCACCGTGAAGTGGAAAAAACGGATGAAGTCGAATGAGACGGTAGTTTCAATCCAGGTCTTCAATAAACCGGGACCAGGAAGGAAGGAATGAACCGACGGGGTGTATTTCAGAAGGAGCCCTGCCTGACACAGCTCAACCCTTTTGATTTCTTTTCTGAACTCTTACGTGCTCATTCGGACCAGGTCATCCACATGGTCCTGTATTTTGACGGGAAATTAGACCTGGACAGGATGCAACGGGCGGTTATGGGTGCCGTTTTAGCAGAACCTGTCTGTAACAGCCGGCTGGTGGAGGTGCATGACACCCTATGGTGGGAACTACGTTCAGATGTGCATCCCGGAGATTCCTTTTCGGTTATTGAAAAAAAAGACCTCGATTCCGCCCTGTCCTACACTCTGTCGAAATCCATTGATCCGTATGAAGGCCTCCAGATAAAGGTCTTTATCATACGACCCATTGATGGCGTGGGGGATGTCCTGGTGATCAATGCCAGCCATGTCGCAATGGATGGCCGTGGCCTGAAAGATATCACCGGGTTGATCATGGAATTGTACCACCATTTAACGGGAGACCCCCCATTCATCACCGGTATAATACCGGTTGTATCAGGTGATTTACCATTGATCTCCACGTTTCTGCCACCTGGAGCAGGACTTCCAGGGGATAAAGAATTCTCATCAGGAGGAGACCGGTGGACATTTCCGGTACAATCACGTGAGGTTCACCAGAAGGCATATGCGGTTATGACGATTCCCTGTCCAAGGGTTGCGGCCATCCATGCAAAACGGGAGGAACTCGGGGTAACCGTGAATGATCTTATGCTTGCGGTTGTTGCGATGGCCTGTTCAAACCTGGGGGGTGGAATTGATCCGGTAGAATGTTCGTTCTTAACTACGATTGACCTGAGACGGTACCATCCGATCCCATTGAGGTCAGTGACAAATTATTCAACCGCATTCGAAGTCAGAATTCCGGTAAAACCTCTCGATACGTTGTCCTCTATCTGCGGCGTTGTCCACGAAATAATGGAAAACAAAAAGAACAACTGCCCGGGAATGAAAGATGCACTCGATGCCGAACGGTTATGGAACTCCGGTGTTTCTGCTGCCCGTGAGACCTTACGCACCCGGGTAATGGATCCGAAAAATTACGAAAACCAGATCCCTATCGTTACAAACACAGGGATTATTGATTTTGACCTGGGAAATCATTGCCTCCCCCGCGTTAAAAAGGCTTGCATGCTGCCATGCCATGCTCCCACTCCTGCCATTTTTGTTGCCATTTCAACGTACAAGGATACCATGACCATCAGTTCAACTTTTCATCGACCGGCTGTTGCGGATGGACAGGTGCGGGTATTCTTTGGCTGGATTAACCGGCTTCTTCCAGGGTATACAGTTTCGGATGACCGGGATTGGTTGCAACTCATTCCGGGATGAATTATTTTACACGATTGGACCGGAGGGTACCTCCCCGGGTTATCAGAAGACCATTTCAATTCCCAAAATTCGGGTGGTCCATTCCAAAGACCTGCTGGTCCCCACCAATGATAATGTGGTCACGCCGGTGTATTACGGTGGATAACCTGGTGGAGGGTATTGCTCACGGTATTACCGTCAGATAGGGCCCAATGGTGTGAAACGCCTATTGTCACTCTCCACATTTACTTCGAGAAAAAAAGCCATTTTGATGAGTTTCAAAGGAGAAGCCAATACGCCATGCAGGAAAATACTAGACAAATTTTGGTGTGGGAATGACAAATATACTCATCCTTGGAATGACGGAATTTTTTATCGTCCTTTTCGCAGTCCTTGCTTACATGATCAAATACAAGGGACGGGTCGATATCATCGCAGGCTATGATGAAAAACAGGTCAGAAATAAATCAGGACTTGCAAATTTTGTTGGTAACAATCTCATCATCCTGGCGGTGAGTGCTCTTCTGGTATTTATCTTTGAGCTCCTGAACCTGTCGACTGAATTTCTTGCATTCCTCGTATTCGCCTCAGTTATTGTCCCTATTCTCGGGATAGGAACTTTTTTAGGCATGCGTAAGTACCTTGTAATTCCCACTCCTGCCTCTCCCTAAAAAAAGGGTCATTCATTTCAGATCCGGACATCAATTTAGTCCAATCCAACCCAAAGATAAATCCTGTCATATTCCGGCCTCATTATTCCAACAATAAGCAGGGTTTCGGCATTGCCCCGCCCTTTACTTCATCCCCTCCTGGAAGTGCCCTGAATTTCAGTCCTTACTGCTCGTATTTCTGCCTGTTTCCAGAAATACATGATTATTAGCCGTATTAATAAATAACCCCCCTATCTCCTTGGATCATCCGGATCCGGACCCATAATGGGTCTGGTTCATTTCACCATGCCGTTACCCGGTACATGGTATGACCTGGAATGGGAGCATTGACCTAGCTGGAATTCCGGTTCCGCATCCCCCTGCAAATTGTTAAGGGATCTATAAAGCTTCTATAAATGCTTATATTATTTTAAGGGGACTTCCGGGCACAGATATTAGAATACGTCTTATTTGCATTAAGCATGTGGAGTCCCCAATATAAAATGAGGGGCATGACGTTGGGGTTACCGACCCTGAAACGAAAATGGTGTAATCTGGTATCTCTTTTCCATGTCAAAGGTCACCATCGGACGCGAAAGGTGGAGAAGGTGTTTCGTCCTGCTGGACAAAATACCCTTCATATTTATGTGAGAATCCGATGGACTGATTCTCAATGGTCAGAGAAGAATCCAAGGGAAAGAAAAGACATAAGCGTTGGTGAAGTTCTAAAAGCCTCGTTGGTTGTGTTCTGGAAGATAGCGGACCTCTTCCCTGTGCAGATTATCCGTGTAGATGTGTAGTGTTACCCAAGGATACCAGATATTTTTAGAAAATCTCTAATTCCCTTGGACCTTAAAATAAGGGCATGGTTTTTTTGGAATTGATCAGAAATAAACGGTCCGTGTTTTGCGCTAAACAACCATAAAGACCAGGTTCTTTACCCGACATCCAAAAATTGGCAGGGATGAACCGTAATTGTTAACAACCCAAGCCATTAATATTCTGTCATGCACGAATTGCTGGTAAACATTGATGATACTACCTACCAGCGAGTCATCGAAGATGCCAGAATAAAAGGGATTGAACTCCACGACTGGATTGACCATGCAATGAATGACTTTCTTCTCCGGCGCCAGTCCGCGATAAAAGAGGTACCAGCATGCGAAAATGAGACCTGCTTACCCGGTGCAGTGCATGTACATGCTGAGGTCTATATCCCGCATCCCGGCGGGGCCTGTCATGGCATTGTTGAACAACTGCAACGGCAGGTCAGAGATCTGGAGGTGGAGCGTGATAATCTGAAGGTACTCCTCGATCAAAAAAATGATCCTGAAGGTAAGGTCCCTGGGGATGAGACCCGGATTTTTACCCTCCAGCGTGAGATCGAAAAAAATGCGTTTGATTTTGATGAAATGGAGGCGGCACTAGAGAGGCTCCGCCTGGAGAGAGACCGTTTATTGACCGATCCAAAAGGTACGTCCAGGGTACAGCACATTGAAAATGAGATCGGGAAGCAGCAGTTCGAAGTGGAAAATTTCAGGGAAGAGATCGCAAAACTCATGTCCACCCGTGATACGTTAAGGTTGGGACTCGCAAAAAAACGAAGATGAAAAACCACTTCCAGCTCTATTTCAACTCAATGCATTTTTTTGGTATCGCCTGGTTTAACCCTCAATAAATAAATGGAAAACACCTACAATTTGGCATGAGAACTTCCCTGACCCCCATAAATTTAGGGCTCATAACGTCGTACTTATGGGTGTTTTTTAAGGAGTTGTTCGCGTCGGACCTCTTGCCCGGATCAATTTGTATCTCCTCTTAACGAACAAATAGACCTACCTGGTATCCCACGCAAACAGGTCGTTGGTAGCCCCGGGGTTCTCTTCCTGTACTGTTGCTTTTGATTTGAACGAAGGTTTGTTTACCATTTTTGTTACCCTGTATGCCATCATATTTTCAGGCGGATAGGGGTTGAGCATGGTTGCCAGTCCCTCGCTAATGTCGCAGTCCGGGCACAGCCATTTTTTTTCATCTTCCCTGATAAGAATTGCCGGCATCCGGTTATGGATGGGGGTGACCAATGAATTCGGGCCGGTTGTGATAATTGTAAAAGACCACACCATCCTGCCATCCGGCGCCTCCCGGGAATTGCAAAGCCCGGCCATGCTAAAAATTTCCTGGGTTTTCATCCTGAAATAATAGGGGGACTTCTGATTTCCTGACTTTTTCCATTCATAAAAACCCGTGGCTGGAACAACGCAGCGACCATGTAAGAGGAGTGGACGGAACAACTTATTTTCATTTAGTGCCTCAGCCCTTGCGTTAACCGGTGCCTGTGCCGGTTTCTCACCCCTGATCCGTGAAGGGATGAGGCCCCAGTGCATCATGACAACCTGTGCACGTTCATTCCCGGTAATGACGGGGACTTCCTCACCCGGTGCAATATTGAACCTGGGCAGGGAGATCCCGGGGGGTTCATGGACACCGAAGCGCTCAGCCAGGTAACCTATCCTCACTGCGATAGAGAAGCGACCACACATTACTGACTGGTAGTTGCGAAAAGTGGATAATAGTATTCCGGTAGAGATGACTCAGTCTGGGTATTCAATGGGGCGGTTTTAATGTGGTTCCGGCATTATGGTAAAAATCCGTGTTTCGGCGGGGAATTATTCGGAAAAGTTCAGGACTCTTCATGAATCTCTTTCCTTCGCACTACCCTCAAGACGACGTTTTACATTCTCCTGGTGCAGGATTTTCTCCGTGAGAAATTCTTTGTACACCCCGTCTCTCAACGGGATTGCCTCAAACCGCATAATAAACTCTTTTATAAGTCCTTTTTCATAAATGAGATTAAGGGCGGTACTCGTGATCTCTTCATAGGCCTTGCTATGTGCATGACTGGCATCCATCCGGTACTTTTGCATATACGCCGTGCAGAGACAATCTACCACGAGATTGAAATAAAGGATCATGGTCTCCTTATCGGCCTTTGAGACTTGTTCAGATTCGATCTCGACTTCTGCCCAGAAATTACGAATAATCCTGACAAGATCTTCAAATTCTTCATCAGAAACGGTGTTACCACCACGGGTTGCAACCTCTCGAACGAATGTACGTATCTCGTTGTCATCCATAAAGCGCCTGCGGGATCCTTTATTGGTATACCCTTTACGGGTAATATAAGTGCAGCGGTATGATCATGGCTATGTGAAAAACCATTTCCCTCTCTTTCCGCCGTGATCAAAGAACTGCCAGGAATACCTGTATTTTAGATCTACGGACGTTTGCCCGGAAGTGCAACAGAAAAATGAAGACGTCTTCACATATTATTCGGATTATCCTTGCATATTCGTACTAACAATAAACTTATTTCTCCAACAATGTATAAATATGTACAGAAGTGAATACTATTATGCAAACTAAAATTCTCCTTGACGAGGACCAGATGCCAAAACGGTGGTATAATGTCCAGGCGGACCTGAAAACTCCGCTGGACCCCCCGCTCCATCCCCAGACCCGGGCTCTGATTAAGCCCGAAGACCTCTCTCCTATCTTTCCAATGGAGATTATCCGTCAGGAAGTGACTACTGACCGTTATATCGATATTCCTGAAGAGGTGCAGGAAGTGCTTCGCTTATGGAGACCAAGTCCGCTGTACCGTGCCTACAGGCTTGAAAAATTCCTAAAGACGCCGGCGAAGATTTACTACAAGTGGGAAGGGGTAAGTCCTGCCGGTAGCCACAAGACGAACACGTCCATCCCGCAGGCATACTATAACATGAAGGCAGGGATTGAACGGATCGCTACGGAGACCGGAGCAGGCCAGTGGGGTTCTGCGATGTCCTTTGCAACCATGCTCTACGATCTCGAGTGTACTGTCTACATGGTCAGGTCAAGCTATACACAGAAACCCTACCGGAAGTCGATGATGCATGTCTGGGGAGCAGAATGTATCCCCAGTCCAAGCACAAAAACGAATGCGGGCCGTTCAATGCTCGAAAAAGATCCTGATACCCCGGGAAGCCTTGGCATGGCCATCTCTGAAGCGGTTGAAGATGCGGCATCCCACAAGAACACCAATTACGCATTAGGTTCGGTCTTAAACCATGTCTGTCTCCACCAGACCATTATCGGGCTCGAATGCCGTGAGCAGCTCGCGATGGTCGATGACTACCCGGACGTTGTGATCGGATGTGTTGGCGGCGGGTCAAACTTCGCCGGGATCTCGTTCCCGTTTGCCGGTGACAAGCTGACCGGGAAGCACAAGGATGTCGATATCATCGGTGTTGAACCTGCGTCCTGCCCCACGCTGACAAAAGGGTTGTTTACCTATGACCTTGCGGATGAGGCCGGGTATACCCCGCTCCTCAAGATGTTCACGCTTGGTCATGATTTTGTGCCGCCCTCCATGCATGCAGGTGGTCTCCGCTACCACGGTGACTCCCCTATTGTATCGCGGCTCGTACATGACGGAATAATGCGGGCTGTCTCATATCACCAGAGTGAAGTCTTTGAAGCGGCCCAGACCTTCGCAAGGACTGAAGGGATTATTGTCGCACCCGAGACTTCCCATGCGGTACGATCTGCAATTGACGAGGCCCTTGCCTGCAAAAAGACCGGTGTGGGTAAGACCATTCTCTTTAACTGTTCAGGTCACGGCAATTTTGATATGTCGGCATATGATGCCTATTACGAAGGTAAGCTGGTGGACTACGAATACCCGGACGCGTTGATCAAAGAGGCCATCGCCCGGATACCAAAAATTTCCTGAATATCTTTTTTTATGCGACGCATTGGATTTTTGATCAACCCGGTAGCCGGTATGGGTGGTGCCGTGGGGCTTAAGGGTACCGATGGCAATGTTGAAGAAGCCCGCCGCCGGGGTGCGTCACCGCAGGCAAAGAACCGGGCGCACATTACGCTTTCCCTGCTTGCCCGTGAACCCGGAATTAGTTTTTTTACCTGTTCAGGCCAGATGGGGGAGGAGGCCCTCAAGGAAACCGGGGTGCAGGAATACCAGGTTCTCTATCATTGCCACGATGAGAGTAGTGCCAATGATACGCGGCAGGCTGCACTGGCATTTAAAATGGCCGGTGTTGACCTGGTCCTTTTTTGCGGGGGTGACGGGACTGCCCGGGATATCTTTGATGCAATAGGCCGGGACCTGCCGATCCTTGGCATTCCTGCCGGTGTGAAGATGTACTCCGCTGTCTTCGCCATCGATCCTGCAATCGCCGCAGAACTCATGACCGGGTACGATGCGCATTCCCTGCGTGATTCCGAAATAATGGATGTTGACGAAGACGCATACCGGGCGGGGGTGCTGAAAACCCGGTTGTATGGGATTGCCCGCACTCCTGCTCTTCCGGGAAAAGTCCAGCTCTCCAAGCACGTCTTTGAAGAGGGGAACGAGGAACGGGCAAAAGGAAAAATAGCCCGTTTTATTCATGAAATAATGATCCCGGATGTGCTCTATGTCCTCGGTGCAGGGACTACCACCGAGGCTGTTGCCCGGGATATCGGTGTGAATAAGACGTTGCTGGGTGTAGATGCAATAAAAAACGGGAAAATCGTTGCACTTGATATCAATGAACAAATACTATGGGATTTGCTCCTCCAGGGAGAGGAGGTAAAAATTCTTATCAGCCCGATTGGTGCACAGGGTTTCATCCTTGGCCGGGGTAACCAGCAGATTAGTCCCCGGATCATACGACGGGTCGGGCTTGGGAACATCATCGTTGTTGCAACCCCCCATAAACTCAGGGAAACCCCAGTCCTGTATGTGGACTCCGGGGACTCAGGTCTTGACGCAGAATTTGGTGAAACTGTGCTTGTTGTCTCGGGTTACCATATGGCCCAGCGAAAACGCATCTATCACAGCGATACTATTCAAAGCGAAATATAAACCCCGGGATAAAGATAAATCAGAAAGTCCGGTGACCTGATATCCAGCCGGTTTTGCTATCCTGGGAAGTCAGATACCCGTCATCTTTTATTTTCTACAATGCATAGTGACTAGTCAGTCTAGACCATTCAGTCTAATGAATGCGGCAGAGTGCCCGGCAGTACAATCGGAGATATCCATGCAATACCGGCAAGTACCCAAAAATGGCGATCAATTATCAGCACTTGGCTTTGGTGCAATGCGTCTTGCAACGAAGCGACTGAACATCGATGAAGAGCGTGCCACACGGCAGATCCGTGATGCGATCGACAATGGTGTAAACTATATCGATACCGCAGTCCCCTACCACGGCGGGGAGAGCGAGCGTTTTTTAGGTAGGGTACTCTTGGGGGGATACCGGGAGAAGGTGAAACTTGCCACCAAACTTCCGCCGTGGAGTGTAAAATCCCGCGGAGATATGGACCGGATCCTCGACATCCAGCTAAAGAAACTCCAGACGGATCACATCGATTATTACCTTCTCCACTCGCTCGAAGCCGGTCACTGGAAAAGACTTTTAGAACTCGGGGTCCTGGAATTTTTGGACTCGGTTAAGGCAGCCGGAAAAATTACCAATGCCGGTTTCTCCTTCCACGGCGACCGGAAGACGTTCAGGGAGATCATCGATTCCTATGACTGGACGTTCTGCCAGATCCAGTACAATTTTCTCGATGAAATGAACCAGGCCGGGACCGAAGGGCTCCACTACGCGGCCTCAAAAAATATCGCAGTCATGGTGATGGAACCGCTCCGGGGTGGGATGCTTGCCGGAAAACTCCCGGTCGATGTTGAACAGGTATACCGCGCAGGCAGCAACGAAACGATCTGCAGCGGAATGGGCACTCCGTTGGGTCTGGAACCATCCTGAAGTCACCGTTGTGCTCTCCGGCATGAATGTTGAGAACCACATAGCCGAGAACCTGAATACCTGTGAGAATGCCCTGCCCGGCTCCATGACACCCGATGAACTCGCGACCGTGGAGAAGGTGGCAGCGACCTACCGGAAGCTGATCAAGGTAGGCTGTACCGGCTGTGCCTATTGTATGCCCTGTCCGTTTGGGGTGAATATTCCCCAGTGTTTCTCAATGTACAATGATTATTCCATGGGCCTGAACCGCATGATGACCCGGGGCTTCTATGGCCTGCAGCTGATGGGTGGAATGGGAACGCCTGCCGATGCCTCGCTCTGCCGGAACTGCGGGAAGTGTGTAAAGGCCTGCCCCCAGAAGATTGCCATACCGGATGAACTCAAAAAAGTCAAACGTACTCTTGGCGGGCTCAGCACGAAGATCATGATCCCGCTGATCCGTTTGATGATCTCGCCAAAGGTGAAGGAATAAGAGGAGATTGGAGAAGACCATGACGACAACCATCTATTATTTTTCAGCAACCGGTAACAGCCTTTAGGGGGTCAGAAAGCTTGCCGAAGGACTCGGGGAATGCACGGTTCAATCCATCCCGGAACTGATCCTTTCGGGCGATCAGATCGTCTGCCCCGTGTACGGAACAGGGATCCCCCTGATTATCGCTGATTTTGTGAAGAGGGCAGATCTCTCTACAGCGGAGTACGTCTTTGTCGTGCTGACTTACGGGGCCTATACCGGGGCGGTTGAGAACATGACGTATAATATCCTGGATGCCGCCGGGAGAGTTTCGGATTATATTACGAAAGTGAAGATGGCCGATAACTACCTGCCCATTTTCAGCCCCCGAAGGGTGAAGAACCTGAGATGCTGATGTCGTCAACCCGGGACGGGTTTGCTATCGCTGCACGTGAGATACATGAAAAGAAGAGAAGTATTCCGCAGAACTTCTTCATCCACAAGTGGATAGGGCGTCTGATGTACCGGATCTCTATGAAGGGGGAGAAGCTCGATAAGCGTTTCCAAACTGACCCAAGCTGCAACGGGTTCCGAACCTGTGAGAAGGTCTGCCCGGTGAAAAATATCACCCTCGAAATGAAGAGACTGGTCTGGTACCACCACTGTGAACTGTGTTTTGCCTGTGTTCACCACTGCCCGAAAAAGGCAATCCAGTACAGCTTCATGACCCGGGGGAAAGAGCGGTACAGGAACCCGGAAGTATCCCTCAAAGACCGGATGAGGAAATCATAAGATTCATGGCGAGTGAAGGAGGGAAACAACAGTGACACAGGTTAAGAATAAACAATCAGGTCCGAAAAAACCAGCCAAAGGGCAGGACGCTGACGCAGGCAAATCTCCAGGGAACCGGGAGAAGATCCTCGCAACGGCACTCCGCCTCTTCACAGCGCAAGGTGTAGATTCCACCCCCACAGCACAGATCAGCAGGGATGCTGGCGTCTCGACCGGAACGCCCTTCCATTACTTTCCGGACAAGAAGAGTCTCATAGACCAGCTGTACCTTTCAATCAAGAAGAAACTGGCGGAGGCAATCCGCAGCCATGACGACGAAACGCTTCCGACGAAACAGCGGCTCGGGCAATGCCTGCGGGGGTATGTCGCATGGGGCGTGGAAAACCCGGAAAAGATGCAGTTCCTGGACCAGATGTATAACTCTCCGGGCCTCTGCGAAGAGGTGAAATGCCAGGCCTATGACGATTTCGCCTGGATGCTCGAACTTGGCGATGCAGCGGTCCGTGAAGGAGTATTACCCGATCGGCCCCGTGAATTTCAGGTCGTGATGCTCTCCCGCATCCTGAATGGTATCCTGACGCTGATAGATTCCAAAAAATCAGGCATGTCACAGGATGAGATCATAGAAAACGGGCTTGCGATGCTCTGGAACCATTGAATACGTTGGAGTTAACCGATGACAGATACCGTAACAGAACGTCCAAGTATAGCAGGTCCGGGTCCGATAGTTCTCCGGGCCCTGATCATTGCGGTTGTCCTGGGAGATTTTCTCTCCACCGTTCCTCATCTCTTCACTCAGTATCGCAATACCGGTCATCGGAAAGGATATGGCCCTGGGTACCGCGGAGCTTGGCTGGATCCCCATCTCGTTCCTGCTGGCATCCTCGGCAGTCACGCTGGCTGCGGGAACCATCGCCACGTTCCGGCGGTTTGGTAACCAGCTCTCGGTAGCCATCCCGATGATGGTATTATCAGTTTTCCTGGGAAATACGGTTCTTACTGATGTGCCCGACCCGGATTTTCTTATGGCACTTCGGGTGATCTTCGGCATCTTCCTCGGTCTTGCGGTAATCGCGATTGTCTGCTCGGTTCTGCAGGAAAGAGTGAGATGGAAGGGGCGCTGCCCGGAACAATCGCGGGGAATTACCGTGGGCCGGAGGGAGCCGCACATTTGACGGCAGACCCCCCATCGCATTTCCACTGATGTTTAGCGGTTCTCGTTGGATTGACAGGTCAGATAGAATCGGGGCGCATTTTAAGGCAAAATCAGAAAAAAAGTAGAATTGGTTGTTTTTCAAAGAAGCCCCGGGGCCCGTGTCCTGAACCGCTGCCATAATACACGGCCCATTACCCGGAATGTAAAATCCAGCTCGGTGAAACTTGGGATCTGGTGCTCTTTGAGTATTTTGCGGCCGATATCCATTGACTCTCCCCCAAGCAGGGTTGCAATAACCCGGTTGTCAGTACTCCCTGAAAAATTAAGGATCTGTCCGGCAAGATTTTTTGATGTAAGGACCAGGTTTGGGAACCCGATAATAAATGCCATGTCCCATAGATCCCCATGCCTGGCGAGCACTTCAAAAGTCCTCTGGAACCTGAGTTCGTTTGCATCGCCGAGCAGATCGATCGGGTTCCCCTTGTTCCAGTATTCAGGCAGAAACTCGTTCATTTCCTCGATCACGTCAGGCGGAAGGTCGACTATTTCTATACCATACCGCTCAGCATAGTCAGCTGAAAGGACTGCGAACCCCCCTGCATTGGTAATTACAACCGCCCTCTTACCTTTCGGGTACCGTTTCGGGTGGGCAAGCATCTGTGCCGCAAGAAATGCGCCGGTTAAAGTGTGGACTGTGATTGCCCCGGATCGGCGGAATGCTTCCATGTAGACCTCCCATGACCCGGATAATGAACCCGTATGGGAAGATGCCGCCTTTTGACCCCTTTCAGATGCCCCGGACTTGATCACGATTACAGGTTTTGTTTTTGAAACCTCACTGACGACTTCCATAAATGCCTTCCCATCGGTGATCTGTTCGACATACAGGATAATGGCCTTTGTTTTTTCATCTTTCTCGACATACCGGAGGTAATCGAGGAAATTTAAGTCAGCCTGGTTTCCCACCGATATCACGTTTGAAAACCCAAGGTCCTCGCTGATGCTCCAGTCGACAACGGTGTTGATAATCGCTCCGCTCTGGGAGATAAAGGCAATATTACCTTTTTTTGGGGACTGGTGAACATAGGTCGTATCAATACCCCGGGGTGGGATTATGATCCCGAGACAGTTCGGCCCTATAATTCTCGTACCGTGTGCTCGTGCAATATCCATCACCCGGTTTTCAAGTGCCTTACCCCGATCTCCCATTTCCTTGAATCCCGCAGTGATGATCACCACCATGGGTATCCCTTTCCGGCCACATTCCTCGACCACATGTGGTACGTGGATTGAAGGCACAGTTACGACTGCGAGATCTACCGGTGCCGGGATATCCATTACCGATGAATATGCCCTGATCCCCTGGATCTCCGATCGTTTATTGTTAACCGGGTAGAGCTGACCTGGAAAATGGAGGAGATTGTGCATTACTGCATATCCCATCTTCGTTGAGTCCTGTGACGCACCGATTACGGCGACTGACCTGGGATTAAAATATTCAAGAGGTACCGGGGCACGTGTCACGGTGATTTGCTGGTCGATCTCATCGGTGAGGATGATCCGGGCGTCAACTGCACAGGCTCCATTTTCGTAGAGGCGGATTGGGTTGATGTCAAATTCCACCAAGTTCTCATTTTCCTCGAAGACCTGTGCGATAGCGAGGATAGTCCGGACAAGTGCTTCTTCATCACGGGGCTTTGCCCCGCGGTACCCGGCGATAAGGGGGTAGAAATTGATCTCGTGCACCATCTGCCTCACTTCTTCTTCAGTAATCGGGAGAATGCGTAACGTCACGTCCCTGACGAGTTCAACCATGGTACCTCCCATCCCGAACGTGAGGACTTTCCCAAAGGCAGGATCGGTTTTACCTCCGATGATCAGTTCAAGCCCGGGGTCTGCCTGTTTCTCAACAATTACACCCGTGATTTCTGCCATAGGATCGAATGCTTTCGCCCCCTCGATGATCTTCACAAAAGCCTCCAGGGCCGCATTCCTGCTGCTGACTCCGACAATAACACCCCCGGCGTCGCTCTTATGGATAATCTGGGGAGAGATAATCTTCATCACGACCGGATAACCAATACGGTCTGCCACTTCAGCAGCATCTTCCCCTTTCTGAACAATCTGGAATTCAGGAACTGGTATCCCGTATTTTTTCAGGAGGTCATACCCTTCTGCCTCACTTAACATCTTCCGAGCCATTGTTTAAAACCTGTAATCAATTCGTATGAAATCTGGTATAGTACCAGATCAGTGGTTAAACAGGAGAACCTCACTAATTAACGAAGTTCTTATGTATACTTGACGATTAAAGCTGGTTAATGACTGGATTTAAATTTACTGGTATCCCTGTATCATCATCAGCACCTAATTATCGCTCTGTTGTAAAAATTGGGCTAAATTCGATGGAATTAAGCTATAGTTGGAGGACATGGGATCCCCCCCATGCAGGTCATTTTTCCAAGATACACGCAGCCTACAAAAATGTCTCGTTACTAATTCCTGCTGTAATTGAACAGTACATCATCATATTACCCTAAAATTCAAGGTGAAATCCATTTTGGATAACCTAAACTATGTGGATCATCATGGCCGAAGGTGGTAATGTATCAGGCCGTATATGAGTGTAAAATTTATAGAAAACGGGCTGGCAATGCCCTGGATGCCGATAATATCAATTAGTAGAAGACAGAAAGGGGTGGAACCCCTCATTGCCCACTCCCATTAAGATACTGTTTGGGATGGGTTTCCCTAAGGCTCATTAAATACAGAGTTCTGGTGTTCCTTTCTTTCCCAACCGGGGTCGCCAATGCTGAGCGGGCGGAGCCCCCGGGAGCGTGGATAAATTTCGGAAGGGTCCTAATAGACACGATAGTTGTAGAGGATGTCAAAAGGGCCCAAATCTTTTAAAAAAATTATTCTGGTGCCGGAGCCCTGGGGGGCTTCAGCAAGGCAAAGGCGATCACAATGCCGACGACGGCAAGTGCAAGCACGTACGGGAACACACCAAGGTACGAGCCAGTGGACGTCTTGATGAACCCGGCAAGTTGCGGCCCGGCAATTGCACCTGCTCCATAGGCAAGGAAAATAACTCCGTAGCACCGCGGGTAGTCACCCGTGCCGAAATAGCTGCCGGTAGTCGTTGGAGCGATGGCGAGCCATCCCCCGAGGCATCCCCAGAGCACGGCAAATGCAATAATATATACGAATACGGACTGGACCTGCCACATCACCAGGGATGCCAGCGCAATGAGGGCAAAGGACACCATCGCTGCATTTCTTGGGGTGAACTTATCCGTCAGTGCACCAAAGGCGGGCCGCCCAAAACCATTGAAGACGGCAAAGAACCCGACAAGCATGGTGGCAAGTCCTGTCTCAATGCCTACGTCGGTACCTACCGGTTTTGCAATTGATATGGCCATCAGTCCGGCCAGACAACCGATGAAGAAGCAGGCCCATAAAGCATAAAATGATGACGTTTTGAGCATCTGCGACCGGTTGAATTCACAGGCGACCTGCTGACCTGCCACTGGTGCCGGGGGCACCCACCCTGCGGGTTTCCACCCTGTTTTCGGGAATTTGAGGGGCAAGGCCAACAATATTATTAAGATGATCATCGCAACCCCGAAGATCCTGAAGGTATTCATCACGCCATAGGTACTAATGAAATAACCTGCAAGGTTGGCCGTAATGAGTGCAGAGAACCCGAACCCGAGGACTGTCAGGCCGACAGCGAGCCCCCGTCGGTCCGGGAACCAGCGAGCCGATACTGCAATCGGCACACCGTAGGCAATACCGACCCCGACACCCCCGATTATCCCATACACTACGTAGAGCATCGGGACAGATGTAGCGAACGATGCCAGGAGCCAGCCAAGGCCTGTCAGTACCCCGCCGACGATTGTCACATTCCGGGGGCCGTACTGTTCTATGTATTTCCCGGTAAATGGCATTGCGATGGCAAAGAATGCCAGAAATACTGAGAATGGCAGCAGTATATCACTTGCCGTAATCTGCAGGCCCAGCGTGCCGGTAAAATATTCGGTGAGCGGCTTGACAAAGACGCTCCATGAATAGATCGAACCCAGGCATAGGTTGATTGCCATACCGAGTATGACTAGAATCCATCGGCCTTTTTCCGGCTCCATTCCAAATAGTTTTTCTGTTGGAGTTTCACTCATAATCCAATCCTCCGTTACTGAACCTGATTTTTTCGTCCTGAAATAATTGATTGAGACGGTTATTCATCAAGGGTTGAGACATCACCGGGGTCAATACCCATCTCTTTCGCCTTGAGCACCCGCCGCATGATCTTGCCACTACGGGTCTTTGGAAGTTTATCCACAAATTCTATCTCCTGCGGTACCGCGATTGGGCCGATCGTCATCCGGACATGGTACATCAGGTCCTGCCTCAGCTTATCACTCGGCTCGTGCCCGATCCTGAGAATTACAAAGGCCTTGATAGAATTTCCCTTGACGAAATCGGGCTTCCCGATAACTGCTGATTCGGCAACCGCGTGGTGGGAAACAAGTGCGCTCTCCACTTCAGCAGTCCCGATATTGTGGCCGGCAACGATGATAATGTCATCAGACCTGCCGAGAATCATGATGTAACCATCTTTTCCCTTGACAGCCAGGTCACCAACGGTGTAGACCCCGTCAATGGTGTACCAGTATTTGCGGTAGCGGTCATCATCCCCGTATACCGTCCGGAGCATGGAGGGCCAGGGTGACTTGACAACGAGGAACCCACCTGTCCCGGGCTTGACAGAATTACCGTCTTTATCGACAACGTCTGCTTCCACACCAGGGATTGGCAGACCCGCGAAACCCGGACGCATCGGCTCGCCGAGCATCGTGGTAATCATGTGCATCCCTGTCTCCGTCTGCCACCACGTATCAAGGATCGGGCACTTTTTCTTCCCTATTACCTGGTAGTACCATTCGAATGCTTCGGGGTTCAGCGGTTCCCCCACAGAACCGATAATGCGGAGCGAGCTCAGGTCGTATTTGTCCGGCCAGGTCTCGCCCATTTTCATGAACATCCGAATCGCCGTTGGAGCGGTGTAGAAGATCGTGACCTTCTGTTCTTCGATAAGAGACCAGTAACTTCCGGCATCGGGGTAATCAGGGGTCAGTTCCGACATGAAGACGGTTGCCCCGACTGCGAGTGGTCCGTACACGATATAGCTGTGGCCCGTGATCCAGCCGGGGTCTGCAGTACACCAGAAAATATCGCTATCCTTGATATCGAATACATATTTACTGGTATAGTAGGTGCCCACCATGTACCCGCCGCAGGTATGCACAATTCCTTTCGGTTTCCCGGTGGACCCGCTGGTATACAGGGTAAACAGGGTGTCTTCGGCATCCATTACTTCAGCCGGACATTCAGCCGGCACTCCCCTCATCATCTCGTAGAAGTCAAGTTCAAGGTTTGGACGGAGTTCAACCTGCGGGCTCTGCCGCCGGAGAACAATGACGTGCTCAACGGAAGATGAGTTGATAATGGCCTCTTCCACGATTGATTTCAGCTGGATGACCTTTCCCCTCCTGATGCTGACATCAGCGGTGATAACGACCTTTGCTTCTGCATCCTGTATCCGCATATTGAGTGCAGCAGCACCAAAGCCGCCAAATACCACACTATGGACTGCACCGATCCGGGCACATGCGAGCATTGCAATGACCTGTTCCGGCACGAGCGGCATATAGATACAAACGCGGTCTCCTTTCGTCACACCAATCTTTTTCAGGACGTTCGCAAACCGCATTACACACGAGAGCAACTGCTGGTACGTGTAAATCTTCTCAGCACCATTTTCTCCTCTCCAGATCAACGCAGCCTTGTTCCGCCGGTCTCCGGAGACATGCCGGTCAAGACAGTTTGCCGTGATGTTCAGCTTGGCGTTGGTAAACCACTTTGCATACGGGTAGTCCAGTTCCTTGACCTTATCCCATGGCTGGACCCACTCGAGTTCATGGGCCATCTTACTCCAGAATGCATCCTGATCTTTCAGAAATTCATCATATGCAGTCCGGTAGTCGCCCAGCCAGGAATTCTTTTTGTAACGAGGGTCAGGTGCATACGACTTGACATCCTCGACGAGTTTCACATCGAAATCCTCGGTCATGTATCATTCACCGATTTAACATTATTAATCATGATAAATATCTATTTATATTTTTTTAAATTCTTATCCTCAAGGTCATTCAGCGACATATCAGATAGATGTTTAGGTGAACTAACCCTGATGCGGGATAAAATTGGATTAAGGAAAACAATATGCAGGTCCACGCTCCCATTTACCTTGATTACACTGCTATTTTCTAAAATTCCCTGATTATAATAAGATTGCAATCATGATCCCCTAAAAAGCATTAAGTTTTTACAATTGAATAGTATGGTATGAACGTTGCGATCATCGGTGCCTCGGGATATACTGGTGGAGAACTGATCCGTCTCCTCCTGATGCACTCATCCGCAGAAGTCACCTGTGCGACCTCGCGCAAACTTGCGGGGACTCCGGTTGTGAAAGAGCACCCCCACCTGAAAGGCCGGATTGACCTTCGGTTTGAAAACCCATCCGCCGAAGATATTGACGTAGATTTTGCGTTTCTTGCCGTCCCCCATACCGCGGCGAAGAGCTACGCCGCTCCGCTGCTTGATCGCGGGATCAAAATTGTCGACCTGAGTGCGGATTACCGGCTTCCAAAAGACGTATATGAGAAGGTCTACGAGGTCCCCCATACCGCATATTTCGAGTGCCCTTATGGGATCCCCGAACTGCATCGTGAGGCCTATGGGCCTGCCCGGTTTATTTCCAATCCTGGTTGCTTCCCGACGGGAGCGACGCTGGCCGCAGCGCCCCTGGCAGGTCGTGCCCATACGATAATCTACGACTCAAAGACGGGTGTCAGCGGGGCCGGGGATAACCCGTCGGCAACGACACACTACCCGAATGTCGCGGACAATATCAATCCCTACAAATGGACCTCCCACCGGCACCTTGCCGAGATGCGCATGGAGGCCTCACGCCTCGGTTCCTCTGCAAAAGTGTATTTCACTCCCCATCTTGTTCCTGTTACCCGTGGGATACTGACGACGGCCCACATTCTCCTCAAAGAGCCTATGGGGCAGGAAGAAGTGGAGAAATGTTACCATGACTTCTACAAGGGTGAATATTTCATCCGGCACCAGAAACCCATGCTGGCGACCGTCAGGGGATCCAACTTCTGTGATATCATGGTCGAGAGCGAAGGTGAACGGGTCGTGGCCGTATCGGCAATTGATAATCTCGTCAAGGGTGCGAGTGGCCAGGCGATACAGAATATGAATATTATGTGTGGGTTCGCTGAAAATGACGGGCTCCGCGGAGCTGGCATGTTTCCATGAGGTGAGAAGAAGTGAACGTTTCAGAAGTAATGACAAAAAACCCGGTTATTGTATCGGTCAATGATACCGTCCGAAAGGTTGCGGGATTGCTGAAAAAAAACCGTATTGGCGGCATTCCGGTAATGGATGACGGTGTGCTTGTAGGGATGGTCACCGACACGGATATTGTGAACCTCCTGGAGACCGGCCAGATATCAGACGACCTCTGGCTCCCGTCCCCGCTGGAAATCATAGAAGTCCCTATCCGCGAGATGATTAACTGGGAAAAGACAAAGAAGGCATTGACCCACATTGGCGATGAAAAAGTCGGGAACATCATGAGTCACCCGGCAATCACTATTGCTTCAGGTGCTGATATCGAGGAGGCCGCAGCAGTGATGCACAAGGAACAAGTTGCCCGCCTTCCGGTGTTGGACGGTCGGAGACTCGTCGGCATTATCACCCATACCGATATAGTCCAGGGGATCGGATGCAGTTTCGATCAGGCAGACCGGTAATCCCCCGGAGGGAAGTTGCGATGAAAAGTATCTGTGGTGTCGAAGGAGTGAAAGCTGCCGGGGTAAAGGAAGGGAAATATGGTCTCACCCTCATCCAGGCAGAAGGGACTGCGGCCGGAGTTTTCACTTCGAACATCATGAAAGCTCCCCCCATTGTCCTGATGCAGGAAAGGATTGTTGCGGGAAAACTTAATGCCGTGATCGCAAACAGCGGTTGTGCCAACGCATATACCGGAGACCGCGGGTACCAGGACGCAGTGGCAATGGCAGAGATTGCTGCAGGAGAACTGGGCCTGGATGCCACCGGGATTGGTGTTGCAAGCACCGGGGTAATCGGGCGTTACCTCGATATTCCCCTGATTATGCGGCAGACGAAGGAGATTGCCCCGCGTCTTGAACGCAGTGCGTCAGCTGAAATACAGGCGGCGAAGGGGATCATGACCACCGATTTATTTGAGAAACATGCTCTCGTTCAGCGGGAGGCATTTTCTGTCGGAGGGATTACGAAAGGCAGCGGGATGATCGCTCCCAATATGGGCACCATGCTCGCGTTTATCTATACTGACGCCGAAGTCAGCGCCGGAGACCTCCAGGCCTCTTTAAAACTCGCGGTGAGGCGGACGTTCAACCGGGTCGTAGTGGACGGCGATGAGAGTACCAACGATATCGCACTCTGCACATCGACGGGGTTACGGGGTCGCGTAAACCTGCAGGAGTTCCAGAAGGCACTTGAAGAGTGCTGCCGATCTCTGGCCATGCAGATCGCGATCGATGGTGAAGGTGCGACGAAATTGCTTGAAGTCACGGTCACGGGTGCACCGTCTGAAGAATCAGCCTCAGCAGTGGCAAAGACTATCCTGGCCTCCCCGCTTGTTAAGACAGCTGTCTATGGCCAGGATCCTAATTGGGGCCGGGTGGTTGCTGCGGCCGGGCGTTCGGGCGTCAGGTTTGACCCGTACGCGGTCTCACTCTGGATCTCGGACGGGTCCGGTCGTGCGGAACTTGTCAGGTCCGGCGAGATCGTTGTTGACCTGGCACTTGCCAAATCCCTGATGGCAGGAAAAAAAGTGATATTTGAACTGGACCTCGATGCAGGTGAGGGGACGGCACCTGCATGGGGATGTGACCTGACGGAAAAATATGTTGAAATTAACGGGAGGTATACGACATGAAACGTGAAGAGGTGCTCACCGAAGCACTCCCCTATATACAGCAGTTCCATGGCAAGACCATGGTGATCAAGCTGGGTGGTCATGCGATGGTGGACCCGGATGTACTGGAGGACGCGATAAAAGATGCCGTCCTCCTGCAACTGGTCGGAATCAGGGTTGTCCTCGTGCATGGTGGAGGTCCTGAGATCACCGATAAGATGAAAGCCATGGGGAAAGAACCCAAATTCGTTGCGGGTCTCCGTATCACTGACCACGAAACCCTCGAAATTGCCCAGATGGTATTGGTGGGGAAGATTAATACCGGGATAGTATCTTTGATCGCCAAGTCAGGTGGCCGGGGAATCGGTGTCTCCGGAAATGACGGTGACCTGATTATTGCGAAAAAAATGGGCCTTCAGAAGGTTACGGTCGCAGGGAAGGAGCAGGAGGTCGACCTTGGCCATGTCGGAGAGATCGAGGTAGTTGATCCCGCGTTGCTCAACACCCTTCTCGATAACAAGTATATCCCCGTATTGGCACCGATTGCAATAGACCGGAGCGGCCAGAACCTGAACATCAATGCAGATACTGCCGCCGGTGACATTGCAGTCGCATTGAACGCCTACAAATTAATCAACATGACTGATGTCGATGGCGTGATGGATCGGGAGAGGACAAAAGTCTACCGCAGGCTTGCCCTCGATGAGGCGAAGGAAATGATGGCACAGGGGGTCATCAGTGAAGGAATGATCCCGAAGGTGACATCGTTAATCGATGCGGTGAGTCGGGGTGTCCGGTTTGCCCATATTGTGAATGGGAATATCCGCCATAATCTTCTCCTTGAGCTCTTCACCGATGAAGGCATCGGCACCATGGTGACCGAAAAGAAGGTGCCCTATGGAGATAAGCGTATTAAGGCTGGCAGGAGATAACTGGTAATCACAATTCCAGAGTCCCCCGGTGTCCCATGAGGTTACATTATACTTTTTTTGCCGTAATTATTCTGCTGCTTCTCTTGTTGGTATCCGGGATTGTAGCTGCAGAATCTCCGGGGCCTGCCCCATCCGGTACAACCGGGAGTGCCATGAATATCTCGGACCTCCTCTCATCAGAACCCGCTGGTCACGTGGTTGTTTATTTCTTTTACCGGCAGACCTGTGGTGAGTGCCAGAAGGCCCTTGTATTCATGGAAGGGTTTAGGGAACGCCACCCTGATGTGATTATCCGCTCGTATGACCTCCTTGACAATGCATCAAACCAGCGGTTGTTCCAGCAATTTAACAAGCGTTACAATGTCCCTTTTTCACCAGTGCCCGCCGTATTCGTAGGAGTATGGGAACTGACGGACATTGAGAACATCGAGTTGCATTTGGATGATATTGTTGTACAGGTCGCACAGAACCCGAACTCTACGGTTCCCATGCCAACGGAGATTATCCCGTCTCTTGAAATATCCGGTACCACTCAGCTTACGATACCCCTGGTCATTGTAGCCGGTCTGGTGGACGGAATTAATCCCTGTGCTTTTGCTGTACTGGTCTTTCTTCTTGTATCGATCATGTCGATCGGTTCAAAAAGGAGGATTTTACAAGTCGGGCTGGTCTATATCGGGGCAATTTTCATTTTTTATTTCCTGTCTGGCCTCGGTCTTTTCGCCCTTGTACAGGTATCCGGATTTTCCAGCGTATTTGCACTTATTGCTGCGACCGTTGCATTCGTTACCGGGGCCATCATGATAAAAGATGCCCTGTATGGCGGTACAGGGGGCTGGCTGGTCATTCCTGAGTCAAAAAAGGACGCAATCACCCGGTACGTGAAGGAGGCGACGCTTCCAGCTACGTTTATCCTTGGTATCCTTGTCGGGATGTTCGAGCTTCCCTGTACCGGTGGAATCTACCTCGCAATTATCTCCCTGATATCGCAGAAGATGACGGTAATGGAGGGGTTACCACTTCTGGTGCTCTATAATATTCTCTTTGTCGCCCCGCTGATTATTATCCTTGCAATTGTTTACTTCGGACTGCCACCGGAGCGGCTTGAGGCCTGGCGCACAGAAAACCGGGTAATCGTCAGGCTTGCCATGGGGTGCCTTATGATCGCCATCGGCATTGTTGTGCTGGCCACGGTGTTTTTCAAATAATAAAAAATCTGTGGTCCTCCCTCACCCCTGTAAGCCAATCGTATTCAGGGGAGGTTACCGTCACCCGAACATCCACGCTGCCATTCTTCGCTCATTTCTATCAGGATTGATATTATTCTCTGGACTTGGACGGGGTTGATTTTGTGCTCAACTGCATAATCAAACGAGGACTGAAGGACTGCCTTTACCCGTTCCTCGTCATGGACCGGGATGCCCCCGGTGAATTTTACCCGTGCAATTTTTCCGGCTACTGCCTGGCGTTTTGCGATCAGCCGGATTATCTCCCGGTCAATCCTGTTGATCTCTTCTCTGAGTGACTCGATCGGCATAGTACCTACTTGCAGCAGTTCTATGGTTTAAATGTGTGCCCCTGCGGGCACCGGGCAGGTACCAGTGACCCAGGGTGCTCCTGCTTCCTAGTTAACCCTCCTGGAACAAACCCTGTTATTTCCGTTCGCATACGGGAAGAAAATGTGTAATGGGCCATACGAAGCAAATAAGCCCCGGGAAATACCATCAGTACACGACAATTTATGCTCGAACGGATAACGAAACGGGAGCGCTTTGATCTTTTCATTGCGTGGCTTGGGATCACAATTGCATTCACTCTCGCGATCGTCCTCTCAAATTTCAATGGAAAACTGGAGCCTCTATTCTTCCTTTACATATTCGGGATATCCTGCCTGACAGTGGGTATCGGTTTTGTCCTTCATGAAATGGCCCACAAATTTACTGCCATGAAGTACGGTTACTATGCAGAATTCCGTAAAGATAATGTCATGCTCCTGATGTCAGTAGTACTGGCGGCACTGGTCCACATCGTATTTGCAGCCCCCGGCGCCACGGTCATTTATGGGGGCGGTTTATCGAAGGAGCAGAACGGTAAAATATCTGCAGTCGGTCCGGCCACGAACCTCGTGCTCTGTCTCCCGTTCGGGATCATGGTCATTATGACACCCTTCATTGCAGGATGGGGTCCTGTTATCGGCTTTATCGGGATGATGGGGCTCCAGATCAATGCAATGATCGCCGCATTTAACCTCCTCCCTATCAGTGTCCTTGATGGAAAGAAAGTCCTCGAATGGAATCCTGGGATATTTCTGGTTATGATTGCCGTCTCCTTCGCGGTGCTGTTCGTTGCACTCACCATGGTACCATCTTACATCTGACCAATTTTTCCGAAATCTAAAATTCCTGATTGTTGTCTTCTGCAGATATTTTTTCCGAATAAGTCCACCGATATTTCGGGACATAACTGAGAAGTAAAAAAGCGAAATTGATAATTAGTACCAAATAATAAAGTAATATTGAGTTAAAGCAAATTAAATTGAATGGAGGTATTGAACATATGCATATTATGGAAGGCTTCTTACCCTGGCAATGGTGTCTGGTTTGGTGGATTTTTGCCATCCCGTGCCTGGTTTACGGCGTGTACCTGTTGAAAAAAGTGCTGGATGCTGATCGCGAAGCGCTCCCGTTGCTTGGGGTTACTGGTGGATTTATTTTTATTCTCTCCTCCTTAAAACTCCCGTCCGTAACAGGTAGTTGTTCACACCCGACCGGCACCGGCCTCTCTGCGATTTGCTTTGGTCCGTGGATAACTTCTGTTGTGTGCGCGATCGTGCTGCTGTTCCAGGCCCTTTTTCTAGCACATGGCGGGTTGTCAGTTCTCGGGGCAAATATCGTCTCGATGGGGATAGTCGGTCCTCTTGCAGGATATGCCGTATACCGAGCCCTCCGTGAAACCAGGGTAAATATGTTTCTTACGGTGTTCCTTGCCTGTGCGCTCGCTGATATGTTCACCTATTTTACCACGTCACTGGAACTGGCATTGGCATATCCGGCCCAGGTGGGCGGTGTCGGAAGTTCGTTCATCCTCTTTATGGGAATCTTCGCGGTTACCCAGGTACCACTTGCCATCGTTGAGGGTGTTGTTCTTGCGCTGGTGTTCAAATACATTGTCCAGCTAAAACCAGATATCCTTTTCCGGATGAACGTGTTCCCCGAAGCAAAAATTAACGCCGCAAGGAATGATACCTGATGGGATACAAATATAGGTTAGAGATCCTGGCAGTTGTTGCCGTCCTGATATTCTGTGCCTTGTTCCTCTATACGAGTTCTATAATGGGCAATGCAAAATATACCGGCTCTGACATGGTCGGTGCAGAAAAAATTGCGTGGCTGGCGGGGGTTCCGGCAGACGAAATTGTGCCATTAATTCCGCAATGGGTCCCCCCCAGTGGAGAGATTGAATCCGCGTTGTTCGCCCTTCAGGCGGCAATCGGCGGAATAATGGTTGGCCTGGTTTTTGGCTACTGGATTGGCCAGAAAAAGGGAACGAAAAGTACCTGAATTTTTTTGTCATGTATGAAAAATTCCTGGAGGATATTGCCCAGGCGAATGGATTGCGGGAGGTCAATACCTACGTAAAACTCATGGCCGGGCTCGGGGCCATCATCCTCTGCCTCCTCTCAACCAGTTTTATTGCTCCGCTCTTTATTGCGATCCTGCTTACAGGGGCAATTATTCTCCTTGCACAGGTAGATATGAGGACATATGCAGAACTCTTTATCGTGCCGTTCTGGTTTGCAGCCATGAGTGTCATCGTGATCATTCTCCTGTCCGGGGGAAGCGAGGTATACTGGAGCTGGACCCCATTTTCATGGCTCTCCATTTCCATATCGGTTGAAAGTCTGAACGAGGGTATATTTGTATTCTGCAGGGTGATCGGGGGAATGGCGGCACTGATATTCATTGCTCTCACGACACCCATGACCGATCTCTTCATCGTAATGAGGCGGTGCCGGGTACCTGAAGTAGTACTCGACCTGGTGATGATGATCTACCGGGCCATCTTTATGATTATGCACCTGCTTGTGCTGACATACCAGGCCCAGGTAATGCGCCTTGGGTATTCCTCCTTCCGTGAATCGATTGAGTCCTTTGCAACCCTGTGCGGTTCAGTATTTATCGCCAGCTGGGATGCAGGGGAAGACCTGGTCCGTGCCATGGATGCACGTTGTTATGCGGGAAAATTTGCCATGTTTGGAGAAACCGGTCCGGTGAATAGTTATTCCCTGGTGGCAGTGGGATTATTTCTCCTGACCTCGTCAGTGATTGTGGTTATTACACGAGATATTGTCGTGATTTAGGGTTTTGTTCTATGAGCCGCATTATTCTTGAAGCAAGGGAGATCCGGTACCGCTATCCGCGGGGCATGGAAGCAATCCAGGGCATCAGTTTTCATATACGTAAAGGGGAAAAAATTGCCCTGGTCGGACCCAATGGTGCCGGAAAATCAACGCTTATGCTGATGTTCAATGGAATGATACGCCCTGACTCAGGGGCTATCCTTTTTGATAACGTGCCCGTCAGCTATGATAAGGGGTCGCTCCGGAAATTACGTAAACGAGTTGGATTCGTCCTTCAGAACCCGGATCGGCAGATCATTGCACCAACCGTGTACCAGGATGTGGCATTCGGTCCTGTCAACCTGGGTTACAGCGAAAGCGAGATAAAAACGGCAGTAACGGAGGCACTCCGGTATGTGGGACTCGAGGGGTTCGAACGCCGCCCACCCCATCTCCTTTCCGGTGGTGAGAAAAAACGTGTGGCAATTGCGGGGGTGCTTGCGATGGACCCTGATCTCCTCGTATTTGATGAGCCTACCAGTGGTCTTGACCCTTCAGGATCAGAGGATATCATGGAACTCCTTGATGAACTCAATCTCCAGGGAAAGACCATTATCATATCAACCCATGACATTGAACTCGCTTACCCGTGGGCTGACCGTGCCATCCTCCTGTTAGAGGGTAAAATTCTCCAGGAAGCTATTCCGGATGTCGCATTTGGCAGGCCCGAATACGTGAGGCAGGCACACCTTTCGATGCCGATCCTGCTTGACATCTATTTTGAGCTCAAAAAACGGGGCTATATGCTGCCTGAAAGAAAACCGAGGACCGTGCTTGACATGCTGCAGGTAATTGACGTTGCGTTCGAGAAAACTCCCTGCTGTCATGCGTTTCCCGGGACCATCAGCGTGTTTGATGTCGATTCCTCACCACATGATTCATTACCCGGGTGGCTGGCATCCCACCCGGATTCGTCAATCGGTGCGATGGGGACGCGTGCGAAACAGCACGCGGCTGATACTCAGATCACTCTTGATTTTACCTACGGCGTGATTGACAAATGTATTTTGCGGGCAATTATTGGAGAGTCCTCGTTGATCCTGACGAGTACAGGGATGGTCCGCCGGGTTGAGCAACGGGTACTTGAATTTGATACCATCAGCGGTATCAGTGTACCGGTCAGGTTAATAGGCCCGTGAAAAGAACTGCGTGCGACAGGGAACCTAATAAAAATCCCTCTTCCGGCAGTCAATATTTTCCGAGCGATCCGATAACCCTGGCTACGTCTTCCCCTTTTGCGAATGCCTCAGCTAATGCCGTTGGATGTCCCCTGATCCCCTTATAGGTGTCCATATCATTGGCGATGATATTGTCATAATATTCGATGCCAAGCGTGTTGAAAAAAGCCGTGATTGCAGGAAATGCTGCATCAAACACATGTTCCCACGGCAGACCGGCGGTTGAGATGAATATACCTTTATGGCGCCTGATCAGATCATCCGGGTAAAAACGGGTCTTTAAAATGAATTTCTGAGCCCAGATATACTGGGCGCGGTCAATCAGCCCTTTCAATTCCGCCGTAATCCCCATGCTGTAAATTGGTGAGGCAATGCAAAGGCAGTCACAGGACATGACCCGTTCAATGATCACTTCGGCATCATCCTGGATGATACATTCTCCTGTTTTATGACATGCATTGCATCCCCGGCACGGTGTGTAATTCATAGACCGCAAAATAATCTTGTCCATCTCTGCACCAGCATTACGAGCACCGTCGAGAAAACTATCCAGCAGTGTCTCGGTATTTCCGTGCCGGTGGGGGCTGCCCGAGATCCCAAGGACAGTAACCGTCATGCACGCTCACTCTGGAGCCGGCTCCTGAGTTCGGTGATTACCCCGGGCCCGAGTTTTTCCACATCGGTTTTTGCTGTCGGATGGGACAGGATTGCGCCCTTTTCGTCAACTCCCCTGATGAGCAGGTACCTGATATCACGGTCAGCCACGTCAATCACATGAAAAAGGCATTTGACTGACATGATTGCCCCTTCAAACACGTGGTCCCATGTCTGGCCCGATGTCCCGAGATAAATGCCCATTCTTTTACCTTTGCGCTCCGGAGGGACGATCGGGAGCTTCAGGACATATTTTCTTGACCGGAACACCTGTGCACGGTCAATTAAGGATTTTCCCTGGGCCGGTATCCCCATGCAGAAGATGGGAGATGCAAATACGATGATGTCAGCATCGATTATTTTATCATGAATACTATCCATTCCGTCTCTCTGGACACAATAGTTGAGCTTTTCGCAGGCATTGCAGCCCCGGCAGGGATTAACATCCGCATCAATCAGTACAACCTTTTCGATGGCCACATCGTGCTCATGACCCATTGACGCAAGCAGCCAGTCGAGGAGCGTCTCGGAATTCCCGCCCCTCCGCGGACTTGATGCAAATGCAAGGACCTTTATCGGCATGAATGAGCCTTTGGCGGCGTAGGATAAAAAAAGATTGTTGATGAGTTTTAGACTGATTTAAAACAGAGGTACCAGTCTTTGCACTCGTAGCCTTCTGTCGGCCGCTTAGCCATTTCCGCCGCGGTCTTCGGGGGCGGGACTACGACTTTGTCGCCAGGCTGCCAGTTTGCAGGTGTTGACACCTTATGGTTATCTGTCATCTGGAGTGCCTTCACGAGCCTGATGATCTCCGGGATATACCTCCCGTTCTGCAATGGATAATAGATCATTGCCCTTGTGATCCCCTTATCATCGATAAAGAAGACACAGCGGACGGTCGCGGTGGTGCTCTGTCCCGCGTGGATCATACCATAGCTCTTTGCAATATTCATCGATAGGTCAGCAATAATCGGGAACGGGATATCCACCCCCATCTTCTCTTTCACCGCATGCACCCATGCAAGGTGGGCAGATACGCTGTCCACCGAAAGGCCGATGAGCTGCACATTCATTGCCTTGAGTTCTTCATAAACTGCTGCGAATGCCAGGAACTCGGTCGTACAGACCGGTGTGAAATCCGCAGGGTGTGAGAACATGACGACCCACTTCCCTTTCAGGTCAGAAAGGCGCAGCGGGCCCTGTGTAGTCTCGGCCGCAAAGTCAGGTGCAGGTTCACCAATTGACGGCATCCGGCCTGACCCCATCTCTCCACACATGTTGTTTCCCCCTCACTTCTTCATTACTTCGTCAAGCTGGGCTTTTCCGTAGACATATGCCGGCATCCCTGCGAGCAGGAATGCGACCCTGAGTGCCTCTTCTACCTCTTTCTTCGTAACGCCAAGACTTTCAGCGCCAATCAATTGCGCATGCACGGCGTGCTGGTCACGGAGTGATGCCGCAATCGCAATGGCGATCAACTTTTTTGTCTTTTTTGTGAGCGCCCCGTCGTCCCAGATATGACCCTCAAGTTTCATTACCATATCAAACATTACGGGGTCTTTTTCAGTCAGTTCCCTGAAGAATTTCGGGACTTTTCCAATTTTCTTTTCAAGTTCATCCATATCTTTTGTCATTTCCTTCACCCTTCGATAAGTTTCATCGGTTCACCGCAACAGACGAGTTCTCCTCCGCCTAATGCCTTTATTACAACGACATTACCACAGATCTCACATTCGAAGATCTGCCCTTCTTTCGATACATTTACCATCGTGCTCAATTCTCCGGAATGGTCTGGTAAGGCAGATTGCCTTTCCGGTCATGAAAAAGATCTGAATTGTGATCTCTCCACTACCGGTGTTCTGATCTCTTTTGCAGGGCCAAAATAAAGAAAAAATCGTATTACTGGTTGCTCTGGCCACGCTTTGGTGGGTTCTTCGCATCCTCCGGAGTTTTTACATCCGGCCTGATGTGATGCATCGGTAAACACTGGTACTCTTCACATGAGCATGCGGGACACTTGCGGAGGTCCTGTTCACTCTTGTCAAGTTCTAATTCCTTCCCGCAATCAAGGCATACATATTTCCCAGGGCCGACCTTTGAGCCGGCTTTATACTGCTTGTTTTCGGTCAAATCTATCACCTATTTTTGTAATAGGTGCAGGAGATTATTTATTAGTTGTGTTTGTTCTCTTAAATTGCCAGCATTAGATCGGAATTCTTAATTTTTCTAGAAAACAGGACCGGCCCCCAGCGACACAAAAGGTATATCGCACCATTCATGGATACTCTCCTATCATGGGAATGAAAATAATCGGTCTCCTTGGCAGCCCGCTTGTAAAAGGGAATACTGCAAAACTGCTTGACCAGGCATTCCGGGGTGAGACGGATGCCGGGTGCGAGGTTGAAAATATTGTCGTGCCGTTTCTCGATTTTAGTCCCTGCATGGAGATCATGTATTGCAAGGAACACACAACCTGCAGATTGAAAGACGATATGATCCCGATATATGAGAAGGTTCGGGAAGTCGACAGCATTATTGTTGCCACCCCGGTGATGACCATGGGGATCCCCGGGAAATTCAAGGGGTTTATGGACCGGTTCCAGGTATTTTTCATGGCCAAATTTGTCCGGAAACAACCACTTGTTGACCCGGTAAAAAAGAAACACCGCCGCGGGTTGTACTTCGTTATATCCGGGATGAACCTGCCGAACGTATTTGACGGATCAAAAAGGACGATACAGTCATTTTTCCAGATAAACGACTGCAAGTACTGGGACCAGCGAGCTAATCCGCGATATGGATACGATCATGGATATTACAGCGCGGCCGGAACTGCTTGAGATGGCGTATAAAAAGGCTGCCTACCCGGCAGGCTCCTGGTCGAAGAGAGTTAAAACGTGGTGAATATTTTTTTGAAACTGGGCGGGCTACGTGGAATCAGCCAATATTTTTAGCAAACAGAATTTCATGTAAGGCAGAAGATCCCTGGTAGTCCAGGACTAATTTGAATAATTGGCGTTTTAGTAAAAAACAGTGTAAACACCCGGTTTCGTTACAGGTACCCCCTCTCCTTCATCGAGAGGTGGCCGTCTTTTGTCACAATAAGGTGGTCAAGGAGCCTGATGCCGAGGATTGCCCCCGCGTCTGTCAGTTGCCTCGTAACCTCAAGGTCCTGCGGACTTGGTTCAAGGGTCCCGGACGGGTGGTTATGGACGCAGATGATCGATGCCGCCCGGTCCGTTATCGCATCTGCAAATACTTCTCTCGGGTGCACAAGGCTGTGGTTCAACAGCCCGACGGTGATGATACGGTTCCCGATTACTTCCCCTGCCCCGTTCATGGTAATGCAGATGAAATGTTCCTGCTTCTTGTTTTCAACGCCATGCAGGAGGGGTAGGACATCTTCAGGGCAGGATATTTTATGGGCCGTGGTCTCTTCTTTCGCCGGGTAACGGCGTGAAAGTTCGAAACATGCAGAAATCTGTGCGGCTTTTGTCGGTCCCACGCCCTGGATCTCTACCAGTTTTTTATACGTAAGGTGCTCTCTGCCGGAGTTGAGCTCTTTCTCGATATCTCCCGCCACCACCAGTACATCTCTGCCTTTTACCCCCCTGCCGATAATTGCCGCAATTAAGTCCCTGTTAGAAAGTGCCCCTGGGCCGAGACGACGTATTCTTTCCCTTGGCCGGTCGTGTTCCGGCAACTGGTTCATCTTTTTCATCTTTCCTCCGCTGTCTGCCGCCTGGTGTCGTTATTAAACGGCCGTTTCGAAAGCGCGGGGTACCGCCGGAAGTGGTTCAACTATCAGCGTGGTGTGGTGATGATGTAAAAGGGTTCCGGAATGCTATCCGTTTTTTAACATTGACCTCTTCCGGGTAACATTCTCTGGAAAGGGTACTTCATTTCAGTGGCCGCCTGGTATCAGAACTATGGATACAGTTATTACCAATTTTGTCCCACTAGATGATCATGGGAACAAAAGAAAATGCAATGGAGGCGTTTGCCGGTGAATCACAGGCAAACCGAAAATATTCTGCGTTTGCTGACAAGGCAAAGGATGAAGGGTTTACCAATGTCGCAAAGCTCTTCACCGCGGCATCAGAAGCGGAGGCAATTCATGCAAAGCGGCTCCTGAAAGTACTTGGGTCGATTGGGAAGACAGAAGACAACTTAAAAGCATCCGTTACCGGTGAGACTCATGAGTATACTGAGATGTATCCTGCCTTTGTAAAAGTTGGGGAAGCAGAGAAACAGAGTGATGCTGTCATTGCCTTCACATATGCAATGAAAGCAGAAGAAGTCCACGCTAACCTTTACAAGGAGGCATTAAAGGCGATCAGTGGAGGACATGACCTTTCCGGGCAGAAAGTCCTGCTCTGTCCTATTTGTGGGAATATCTTTCGTGGCGAAACCCCGGAGAGGTGCCCGATCTGCAGTGCGTTCAAAAAAGTCTTCCGGGAAATTGAATAACCAGGCACATGCCTTACTCACCTTTTTTTCGGATTACTTTTTGAATTATCCCTTTTTAGTCCCGGGTGTTCCAGCATCTTTATATCCGGATACATCTGAAATGCAGGGTATCAATGCCTCAGGTTACCGTATATTCCACAAAAAACTGCCCCTATTGCAGGATGGCAAAGGCGTTTCTCGAAAAACACTCTATATCGTATATATCAATCGATGTCGGGGAAGACGAGGAAGCAGCAAAGCATATGATTGCGATCTCCGGTCAGCGGGGTGTACCGGTCATCACCATTGACACCGAGATAATTGTCGGGTTTGACGCCCAGCGGCTCAACGAAATTTTTGGTACCGGTACCGAAGGGGATATTCTTGATGTTGTTATTATCGGTGCAGGGCCGGCCGGCCTGACCGCCGCCGTGTACTGTGCGAGGAAGCTCCTCACTGCCGTGGTCATTACTGAAAATATCGGGGGCCAGGCCCTTGAAAGCTGGACCATCGAGAATTACATGGGGTACCGGATGATCACCGGCGATGAGCTGATGAAGAAATTCGAGGGCCAGGTAAAGGAACAGAAGATCAGCCTTGAGCTCGACCAGGTCCGGGAAATTACCCCATCGGATGGAATATTTAGGATCCACACAGCAACGGATACGAGCTACCTTGCGCGTGCAATCATCCTTGCACCAGGTAAACAACCGAAAAAGCTCGGTGTCGAAGGAGAGGAACGGTTCCTTGGAAGGGGCCTGTCGGTCTGTTCAACCTGTGACGGGCCATTATTCAAAAACAAGGTTGTTGCCATTGTAGGGGGTGGAAATTCAGCCCTGCAGACCGCGGTTGAAATGAGTAAGATCGCAAAAGAGGTCCATCTTATTGTGAGAAGTACTATCCGGGCCGACGAAGTGTATGTCAAGCTGTTCGAAGCACAAAAAAATATAATCCTTCATTCCAACTCGGTTGTATCCGCTCTTCACGGGGATAAGCTCCTGGACGCTATAACGATTAAAGACCGGTTAACCAGTGTGGAATCAAACATCATGCTTGACGGGGTATTCGCTGAGATCGGCTGGTCCCCCAATACGGATTTTGTTTCCGGTCTTGTGAAGCTCAATGACCAGAAAGAGATCATGATCGATATTAACTGCCACACCAGTGTCCCGGGAATTTTTGCTGCAGGAGATGTAACGAATATCAAGGGCAAACAGATTATCATCGCTGCAGGCGAAGGGGCAAAGGCAGCACTGGAAGCCTATGACTACCTGGTCCAGTTGTGAGAAGTCTGGGGGGTCTGGCCTTGCCAAAACCCCGTTTTTTTAAGAAGAGCACTATTTTTTAATCGATGGTGTTAATTATTGCCAGTCCGGATAACCATTAATTAACATCAATATCACTATAGGATATATCAGTTCTGGAATTGGAGTGCTGACGTGAAACAGATATTGTGGTGGATAATTGCAGGGTCAAAGGGCGGCATTAATCGTGCCCGGATAATCCTGGCACTCCATAAACGGCCATATAATGCCAACCAGTTAACACAGTTGTCCAGCCTGGATTATAAGACTGTTCGCCACCACCTGGATGTCTTAAAAAAGCACCAAATCATTAGATCAATGGGGGAGGGATATGGGACGATGTATTCTCTTTCAGACCAGATGAACTTGAGATTTGAAGATTTTATGGAGATCTGGCAGCAGATCGATGTACCAGATGTATATAGAGAGGAAAGATAGAATGGATAAAAAAAATCTTGTCGTCATAATTCTCATATCGGTGATTATACTAGTACTTGCCAGCTTACTAATCCCGATTATGATAAAAACTCCGCAACCAGAACCGGGGCAAAATCCAGGGTTAAATCCTGTTCAAATTCAAAATCACGCTCAACCACAGCAGGCACGCCCCATCCAGCAACCCCCGACTCCCATGGAAAATCTAAAAACTGTGATATCTTTCATCAATATCGGCCTGATTATTCCCCTGTTCGTCATCTATGCGGGGATTTACCGGAAGATGCGGAGCTCATTTACTCTCGGTCTGATGGCCGTAATTTTCGCCCTTGGTATGTATGCCGTCACATCCAACCCACTGCTCGTGAGTCTCCTCGGGGGTCGGCCGGATTATATAGGTCTGTTCCAGATTGTCCCTGACCTCTGCGCAACGGCAGCCCTGGTTATCCTCATCTGGATCAGCCTTGAATGATCCGGATTTGGGTATGATCTGGGTATAATCCGGGGCAAATTCTGGCATTTCCTTTTCTCTTTTCCTGATTAATCTGCATAATAACCCTAATTTCGGGATAAACCAGAAAAAGGAGAATGTCAACGATGAACCTATCAAAGAAGGCTGGTATTGCTGTTGCCGTGTTGTGTATCATGGCACTCGTGACAGCAGCGGCCAGTGCAGCAAGTATGCCCTGGCCAGTCGGGCAACAGTCCGCGGGACACGGCTCCAAGCAACCAGGAACCGGACCGGGACAGCAACAGCAGATGGCGAATACCAATGTAATTAATCCAGTGCCGACCCAGAGTGGATCCGGAACCCCCGGAACAATCCTGGGGCGGTTACCTGGCCAAGGTACGACTGGTAACCAGGCATACACTATGGAACAAACCCTTTCCGACCAGGCCCAGGGAGCCACCATCGCATTCGATGCACTGGCGTTCCTGACCGGACAGGCATGCAGCGACACGTTCCTGCCGCCGGGAAAAGTTGCAGATTATGCGGGTTTCCAGTACCTCCGTGATAATGATGCCACGCAGATGGGGCATAATACCGATTTTGTCACCCGGGTTTCCGACAATGTATTGATCACCCTGGATAACGGCCAGCTTGCGCAGTTTATTGCGCTGTCAAAAACAGAAGCTCCCCTTTCAAGCCACTATGGTTACATGCGATTTCCCCTGACGAAAGCGTTCAGGGCACAGCTGGAAGGGACCATACCTGCCGGGAGCAGCGGTCTCGATAGGGCAGCCTTAATGGCATACTCAGCAGAATTGTATGATGTTGATGCGAGTATCAGCCTGGAACGGGCCAGGACCTATGCCTCTGTGATCCGGTCCCTGAACCAGACCCAGCGGGCATACCTCGATAAGATGGCGTCCGGTGGAATACTTTCATCGCCGGTCGTGGATGCTTCAGCAGTGCTGAAAAACAGCGGCCAGGAAAACTCGGTCGCCATGAGGACCTATGCAAGTGAGATGTTCGCCTGGTATGCAGGCTCGGTTACTGCCGACGTGTATTTCTGCCCTGAACGGCAGGCGACCTACTTCGGCTCATTCTACATGAAAGACCGTCCTGCAATGGGCAACCCGGACTATTCCATCAGTACTACCCTGACCGGTGATTCCGGAGAGGCCTTCCTGAATGCATTGACCGAAACCCAGCGCGAGAAAATTACAAGTCTCGTGGACCTCCAGCGTGCTGATCTCAACGAGATCGTTGCAAAACGAACGGCAATTGCAACCGAATTGCGTACTGCGTTAACTGGTGATACTATCGACGAGAACCTTGTACGTTCACTATCGGCAAGATACGGGGAGCTTGACGGGGAGATTTCGTACTATTACGCAACACACTTCGCAGAGGTTGGGAAAACTACTACAAGTGAACAGAAACTGAAGATGGTAGCACTGCGGAACCTTGAAGGCTACGTCTGTGAAGGGGCATACCTGTACTCCCAGCCAGTCAGCATGCCGCAAAATGTACCCTCTGATTTCCTCTTCGGTGTTGGGAAATACGATAGTTCGCAGATGTCCGCATGGTTACAGGGACTGCGGCAGACAACCATAAGCCCTGTCCCTTCAACCACACCAAAAGTAGAGGTTACAACAACACCGTTGGTACGTCCAACAACACCAGTTCCAACGACTACTCCAAAGGTTGTGGTTACAAAAGTACCAGGGTTTCTTCCGACAACCGTTACCCCTGTGATCCCCGGCCTGAAAACCGGGATTATCACCGTCAATTCAAATCCCCGGGGTGCAAGTGTAACCCTTGACGGAAATGTACTGGGAACGACGCCTGTTGCAAGGAAAACAGTCACAGCCGGCACGCACACTATTACCCTGGCACTCGCCGGGTACCAGACGTATACCGGGAAAGTGACCGTCAATCCGAACTCAGAGACCACCGTACCCCTGGTGATATTACAGAAGATAAATGCATACATCCCGGAGGTACCGGGTATCACCCCGTCAAAGCCGGTTGTAATTCCAACCCCCACACTTATCTGGTGGCAACAGCAGGGAAGAACAATATCAAATCGTTTCCTGGGTGAACAAACCAACCAAATAGCCCTGGCACAGGTTTTCTCGCTTACAAGCGATATCGGTGTTAATGGCGGCAAGATTCCCATAGAATACACGTGTGATGGATCCGGCTCAACTCCTGCACTGTCCTGGTCGGGTGCACCTGCAGGCACAAAAGAGTTTGCCCTGATGATGACGACCATACCAGTTGATAGTCAGACCAGGTGGAACTGGGTCCTGTACGGCATCCCGGGGTCAGTGACAAGCCTTGCGAAGGATAGCTCCGGGGTTGGCACCCTTGGGACAGGCAGCCACGGGACGATCATGAACTACGATCCTCCGTGCCCGCAGGGCCCCGGTGAAAAGGTCTATACATTCACCCTGTACGCCTTGTCCGGATCACCAATGCTGCCTGGTAATACCGCCGAAGTCACGGGCCCGGTGCTTACCGATGCGATCTCTTCCCTTACCATCGGCAAAGCGTCCTTGAATCTAAGCTACGCCCGACCTGAATGAAAGGGAATTTCATGATCGTCTACGCGATCCATGAATTTGGCCAGGAAATGGGTAATGGTAAAAGCAGGGGTGGGATTCCATGAAACCCACTCTGGCATTCCCACCCCGTAAAAGGAATGGCTGCCTATTACTCTTATTACCCTCTTGGCCTTCGCATCTCTTTTCATCCGTATTAGCCTGATGAATTCGGGACTTGCGATGATTTTGGCATGAATACTTCACAGTGTTAATTTGGGTTGTCTGATGCGTACATCATAGTGTTTTATTCCAATCTTCCTCGGTATGCAGTGTATATGTGCTGGTCCCAGGCTGTTCCCGACCCCACTACCAAGGCAGTTCTTATCCCCCATATCCGGGCCTGTCTTGAATAAATCATGACTCGTCTTTCAAAAAAAATCCGGCAACAGAACAACAGGTGATATATCCCCCAATCCACTGCCCATTACTATAAAGAACCAGCCTGCCCTTCTCTAATCTTTCCGGAATAGCACAATCCTGTTGGTATTCGTCCCGGAATTGTTGTTCCCGATACCCCAGATGTTTGAGGTCTTGGTAAATTCCTGCTGGTTTACGAGGGTGCATTCACACCGGAACCCGGCGGAAATACCCACTGGGATGACATGTTCATCGAGCCGGACTGTCCCGTTCTTTACTTCTCCCACCTCAAAAGCGACATATCCGCCGGGCCGGGTGACCCGGAACAGTTCAACGAAGACGTTGGTGATCATGGCTACCCAGACACCGAGGGAAGGGGTCATCGTGATCTTTTTTCCGATGGCGATATCGTCGATCGCATTAAACCAGCACCTGAGCCAGTTGTCCTTCGAATACTGGACAATATTGAGAAACGGTGGCGAAGTAACCGTCAGCTGGACTGAATTGTCCCGGATTTCCGGTGTCGATGCGGCATCGCCGGTAAGGAAAATTCCCGAATTGCCTGCGTTGCGGAGTCTTTCACGCTCGTTAACGGTGAGGTTCCGGGTAAGTGTCCGGGTTTTTTTCACAATGATTTCGTGCGTATCGCGGTACGGTGGTACCTGTTGCCGCTTGATATTGATTTTCACCTGGGAACCTGGTGATACTGCCTGGTTCGGGGGGAGCGTATAGACCGAAAAGAAACCACTTGAATGCCCGGTGAGCCGGTTCGTTGCCACCATCCTGATCCATGCGTTGACTTCGTCTTCATCACCCTGTCCCAGGTGTCCCGCGAGGAACTCACGGAGTGCAAGGATCTCCTTTTCTGTTGCAGAATGATAAAACATTGAAAGGTCAAGATCGGGTGCTGGTCCATGGTCACGGGATACCTGTGAAAGGCGGTCACTGACTGCCCCTTGGGACGGGACAAAGAACCGTGGTTTTGTCAGCAGGACCGAGAGTGGGTTGATGTCGTTCTGCACGACCTGGCGGCCGAGAAGTCCTGCCTCGATGACGGTCGTCCCCCTCCCGCCGAAGGGATCATAGATAAGGTCCCCTTTCTCTGAAAACCGTTCAATAAAGAAGCCTGCAAGTTGTGGTTTGAAACAGGCACGGTATGAGATCTCCTGGATGGATGAGGCCTTTCTCTGTGCTGAAGTCCAGAGTTCTGCCGAATACCGTGTGACTGTTATGTCGCCAACCCGGACCGTATCAGAGATTACCTGTCCGGGCAGGTGGTCCTGGATCCCGTCGGAAGTACCGGCAGTTCCGGAACTCCCCTGTGACCACTCATCGCCGGTTATCGTTGCCTGGCAGGGACTGATATATTCAAATTTTTCTCGGCGGGCCATCTCCATTGTGTATTCGTCCGCCCGGGGAAAATATTCTCTGGTTTCCTACCACTGTCAGGGAGGATCAACCATTAATCCTGCAGGACCATAAAAATAAGAATGCATGAAGTGCTCAGGAAGGGTGTTCACCTCCTCATCGGGCTCAGCATCGCGATAGCCATCCCGCTGGTCGATATGCAGCTGGTCCTCTACGCATTTGTCCTGGCCATATTTATCGGGTTTATCCTTTCGGATGCGATATCAAGGGGCTACAAACTACCCCTGATATCACGCGTGGTGTTGCTGCTCGAGAGAAAGGACGTGATGCCCGGAAAAGGGACGCTGTATTTTGCAATCGGTGTCTTTTTCGTCCTGGTTTTTTTCCCGCTTCAGGTTGTTATCCCGGCAATTATCTGCCTCGCCGTCCTAGACGGTGTGGCTACCCTTGTCGGGGTCCACTATGGGCGCCATAAGATCTGGAAATCCAAATCCCTGGAAGGGACGCTCGCGGGAATGGGTACCACGGTTGTAGCACTGCTCGTGCTCACCCCGCTTTCTATCCCGCTTGCTGCAGCTGCTGCGATTACAGCAGGTGTTATGGAGCTCCTCTCACCGGTTGATGATAACCTCACGATCCCGCTGAGTGTATGTATTATCCTGACCCTGTTACTTCTCTGATAAACCGGGTGCCTGGTGTACTTACCGTGCTATGATGCCACGGTATGCCCTGCCCCGGCAGGATAATACCCGCGTATAAAAGAAAGTCATTTACAAGGACTTTCTTTTTCCTTGTAAGCCTTGAGGAGAAGCGTCGCAAGGTGCTGCACCGGTTTGTTCGTGTGCCCCGCAATATGAAACTCGCAGAACGGGCAGCAGGTGACAACCATTTCAGCCGCGGTCTTTTTAATCTCTTCACCCCGGCGTTCACCGAGTGCTGCCGCCTCGTCCGGGAACCCCGACCTGACACCGCCCCCTGAACCGCAACAGATGGACGGCATCTCGGTAATGTTTGCAACCGTGCGGAGGATCGCCCGGGGCTGCTCTGTCACGCCCTGCCCCCGGGCAAGGTGACAGGGGTCATGGTACGTGACGGTAAGCCCGAGGTGTGCCGGTGACCCGAAACCGGTATCAGTGAGCAGTTCAGAGAAATCGAGGACTTTAAACGGGGTTTCATAATCATGCTTGAGCGTTGAGCCGCACCCGGCGCACATGGTTACAACGGTATCGATACCGGGCGCGGTGAATGCCGCGATGTTCCGGGCTTTTAAGGTGCTGACATATTCAGTCTGGCCGGTCCGGATGAGCGGGGATCCGCAACAGACCTGGTCCCGGGGGATGATAACCCTGACCCCGTTTCTCCGGAGCACCTCAATCGCGTCCAGTGCAGTCCGCGGGAGCCGCAGGTTATACATGCACCCGACAAAGAACCCGACGGTTTTTTTCACCGGGCCATAGGGTTCCATGACCTCGGTGGTCAACTCGAGGAACGACGGCTCTGTCCGGGTGACACTCCGGCCGGTCTCGCGGATCAGGTCTGCTACCTCTGCATGACGTGGAAGCGTATGCCCCTTGTAATGCGCCAGTTCTCTCAGTTTTTCAATGGCTTTTCCGGGTATCTGGATCTCCTTCGGGCAGACTTTCCAGCACGCCTGGCAGCTTGTGCACCTGAAAAGGCCACCGGTTACCGCATCAGCGGCCCGGTCTTTCGTGTCCCGCGGGTCAAGGGCAAGACGCATCTCCTGTCTCATCGCCGTAGGTCCCAAAAAGTCTGAAACGGCAAGGGCCGGGCATACCGAGACACAGGCCATGCAGCCGATACAGCTCCGGAGCGGTTTCATCGTCTCAACCAACTCCTTGCCGGGCATCGTTGCGGTTGCTGTCGTTTCCGGACAGATTACCGGCAACGCCTCAATATAGGGGAGGAGCTCCACCGCAAGGTCCTTTATCACCGGGATGTCAAGTGGTTCAACCGTAATTCCGTCGCGGGCCTCTTCCATGCAGGCGAGTACCGGTCCCCCGTTCACCCTGACGGCACAGCTCCCGCACTGCCCGGTCCCGCAGCAGTAGCGGTAGGTAAGGGTCGGGTCGCAGTCATCGTGGATTGCATGGAGTGCATGGAGCACCCGGGCACCGTCATGGACGTTGACCGTATAACTCTCAAAATGTGGTGCCGTGTCGTTTTTCGGATCGAACCGTAACACCCGGAGGGTCAGTTGTTTCATCTGATCACCTGCCCGATCCCCCGGCAACCACGGGAAATAAAGGTATGTCCAAAGGGGGATGTTTCCATTGTCCAGGCCTGTGTGATGTCTTTCCTGACATGGG
>JAPKXR010000045.1 GCA_026394715.1 Methanomicrobiales archaeon
GTTGATGATGCGTTATCAACACCAGGTCGGCAGTCCCACGTATCACGCCAGCAACCAGGGTTGGGATCTCCCGTGCACGGAATATTCCTTCGCTGTCATACAGAACCACGGCGGAACAGCCACGTTCAAGGGCGACCTGGGACCCCGTGAACATTGCCCGTTTTGTCCCTGCATCAGGGTTAATACGGACCAGGTGGGCGCCGGCATCAGTCGCAATCTCCCGGGTCCGGTCATCCGGGTCCTCATCAACCACGATCACCAATTCAGCATATTTACGGCAGAGGTGTACCAGGCACCCGATAATGATCTCGTTGTTGCGCGTCGGAATAACGACAAAAAGGCCCGGCAGGATATTATTCGTATCATGGGGCGGTTCGTGGACAACAACTATTCCAGGCACGGGTCCTGGGGTCACCCCTTTGGCTGGGACCGGTGCTGTTTTCGTCTTAGTATGCTCTATACACGATGATTCCGCCGAAATTCGCTCCAGGATCCCGATCGCCAGGTTCGTCTGCAACCTATTGGAAAAAGCCCGGTAGTGGTTGATCAGGGCAGAAACGTCGGACGAACACAGGCGGTTATCCCTGGTATCAACCTGTTCGTCATCGGTGTCATTGAATTGCGTAGAAGTTATCCATCCAGGATAATTGAAATAGCAGATGCATATCAATAGCGGAAAAGACCCCCTCTACCCTTCCCTGCAACTAATATGTACGAGTCCCACTCTTCAAACGAAAAAGGTCTCCCTTTTAGTTCCTTCAACCGGTTGCAAATGTGAGGTATGTTTTAGACCACCGGGGTCAGGACGGGCTCACGGTTTATTGCGGGAAATAGGCATGGGTGAACAGGTGGGGAAAGCGATCCCACACAATCAGTTGGGTCCCTTGAGGTGGGCTGCTTCGTCCCTGGAGAGGGGGTCATCTCATCCAGAATAACCCTTTTACGGGCATATTTTGCCATGTTACCCGGATAAACGGTCGATCTCTACATTATTGCAGGTCACCGCAGGGCTAATCAGGTAAATATCGCACCATTTCTAAAAATAAGCAATATATAAGCCGTAATGCGAGCCCAATAAAAGCACAATAACGGGCGGTTGTCGGTAGGGGTATAGCCCTTCATCGGGGAGAGAGATCGAGCGTTTATAGGGTAGGGGAGAGGCCGGAAAAGGCAGGGATTTGGGTAACGGGGGGTAAATGTCGGATAAGTGCTTTTAGGGGCTATCGATCTGGATACGAAGTTATTCGCCGGGATTGGGTGCAATAACAGGTACTGGTTTGCACGGTGGCCAGCCTTTCGGATAGGGAGGGGTTTCTCGGTCCCCGAACGAGAAGGACGGGTGGGAGCGAATACTGTATGGGTCGTTGGGGCGCATCATCATCCTGCATTCCGTCCCACGGTCATTCCTCACTCCCGGGATACGAGAACCCGGGGGGTTTACTGTTTCCGATCATCCCCCATAAACACCCGTGGTCAGAAAGACTTCCCTGGATGTGTCACTCACCGTAGGATCATCCAGGTCTTTGACAACAGACTAAAAAAAAGGTGAGCCCCTAACGTGAATGGGAAACTTGTTTTTTTCACCTGGGCATTCATTCCCATATCGAATACTCCAGACAAGGCCCTGATTTTCTCCACGTTTTATCCCGTGAGATTTCCCCTTGCTTGTGCCATGGTTGCCGGGTCAACGATTATATTCTGGAAAGGGGCTGGTAGCACATCGGTAATTTCCATCTGTTACATCTCCAATTCGCACTCTTCTTCCGCCAAGATCCCACATGAACTGCATCAGGGGCCAAAATAAAAAAAAACCTGGCGAATAAGCAATGGGGCCTATAGAAAATGAAGAACGATCCTTTACCAATGGACCAAGAGGATATTTAATCATGACAATGAAAATGTATACTATTATGAAGATGCAGGCATCGATAACCGGCAGCCCGGTACATGGAGTCGGATACCGGGTGTTTCTGCTC
>JAPKXR010000199.1 GCA_026394715.1 Methanomicrobiales archaeon
ATCCCAAAGACCGTTACAGGAATTCCATCTTCCTCACGTGTCTCTGTAAATATTTTCTTATCCCAGCTCTTCTTCTTTGTCTTGTCGAAGATGACAAGGTATACCTCGTCAGCACCGCAGGAGTCCGCATACTTGAGCACCTGGGTAACACCAGCGCTCATTGTCGCCTCACGAGATCCTCTCATCACCTTGTATTCAATAACAAACCGCTGATAGTTCCCGCCAGGAAGACGCCAGAGAATGAAGAGATCGGTCCTGCCCATACCAAGGCCATATTCCCGCGTTATCTGCCCACCGCCATTGACGATCCTCTGGAGAAACGCCTGGAGCAGCAGCTGCGGACCTGCTTCTTTATACTGGGCAATATCAAGCCAGCTCCCCGAATGCTCCCGAAAAAACTGAACAAACGCGGTCAGGAGATTGAAAAGATTTAGTCTTCCATCACCCCCTACATACCAGCTGGCATCAAGAGCCATACCCGTCTGAGCGCCTAAACTCAGTTCCCTGGGAATTATCTCCTGGTAAATTGGATTCGCAATCGAGAGGGCGCCATTCATGGCCTGGGTGATAAGTCCGAGATCTACCAGGTATTCGATATCATCAGGTCTGAAGTTCTGTTCAAATACTTCACCGGTGAGCATCGGCTCAATCACCCGTCTTACCCGCTCTTCTTTCAGCTTGTCCACCAGCTGGTCAAGATGCGTCTCCCTTCTTTGTATTATCCGCTCCTTCGCGTCCATGACCAGAGACATGGTTATCGGGCTCTTGCGCTCTCTTCCCTCCTCAAGTTCAAAGCAGACCTCATACGCAAGAGCATTAACCAGCCACGGTTGGCCGCAGGTCAGATGCCAGATCGCTGCAAGTGCTTCACCCATAAACACCTGGCCGGTTTCTTCGGTGTGCTGGAGGCAGAGAGATCTTGTCTCACCTTCAGAAAAGTTTCCAAGCCGCAGTGACTTTGCCTTGATATTGAAAGCACTCCCCCCGGTGATTATCATCTTCCCCGTATCAGAATGAATACGGTAGTCTCTGACATCGCGAACACCACAAAGAATGACTGATGAGGGGAATTTTTTTGGTCTGGTATCATACCCTGATCGAATCTGACGAAGGAGTGAGATGAGCGTATCACCGATGAGCGAGTCGACCTCATCTATCATCAGAACCAGTGGCATATCCAGTCTCTCTGACAGCAGTGAAAAAAATGAGCCCAATGCACCAAACGCTCCGCTATACGCAATAATCCTCTCTACCTCTTCTTCTGATATCAAGCTGTGAGAGGATTGGTTTACCCGTCGTAACATCTCTGCGAGAATTGCCCGCATTGCTGACGCTACGTCCTCACGAGCTGCCTGGCCAGCCTCCACATTGATATAGAGTGCTACGTAACTCCCTTCACGGTTCAGGTGATCCCGCAGGGCAAGCAGACAGGAGGTTTTCCCGCTCCTGCCGGGGAGCATGAAGGACAAAGTACTTTTCCTGGGCAATGAGGGTAAGGATCTCATGCAGGTCAAACCGGGAGAGTGGAGGAAGGCAGTAGTGCTTTTCACAATTGACCGGGCCTGCAGTATTGAAGAACCTCATGGTATGCTACCATGGGTGATATTGGCTGATATCTCTTATTGAGATTATTTATTCTATTTGGGTCTTTCAATGGCAAAAACCACCCTGCAGTATCCAGACTGACTCCACCAAGGGTTCCGGATGTGAGGCTGGGTGCTCGTTCACCTGCAGTTGTTTTCCTATCCTAAAAACTGGCAGAGTGACCCCGTCTTCCTCACATATCGCAGGAAATATTATCTTATCCTTGCTCTTCTTCTTTATCCCATCAAAGAAAACAGGGTACACCTCATCAGCACTGCAGGAGTCAAGCTTTGTTGAGCACCTGGGTAACACCAGCGGTCGACGAGAAGAACCGGTTCATAGGGTAGACAACCGGGGGCCTCGACAACCTCGGGTACTTGTGGTTGCACTCCGTCCGGAGACTGTACCCCTCCGCCAGGAGTATGTGCACTGGCTGAAACGGATACGTACTGCCCAGACGGTCCCTACGACCGAGAGGTCGCGATCGAACGGCTCTGTGCAAGTCCGGGGTGCCCCGCTGTTGCAGCTGGTTGTGGGGCGGTGTGTGCGGGCGGCGTGAGTGGAAAAGGAGGGGGCCAGCACTTATTTTTTGCAATGCACTTCACGAGTGATCAAGTCATTCCGCCTATTGGGCAGCTCCTGCGTGAAGCTATTGATTGTTGCATTGTCAGTCGGGCCTGCCAATCTGCATTTTATTTTGCAAACACGTATGCGGACGACCAGCCGAGGCTACCGCCTGACAGCGAGCGAATCCATGATATTGCCGAGATCTCTTGGGGTTTCGGGTTGCTGAACTCGTCCTTCCCAATCTACCAGGATTTTCGATATGTTTGTAAGATTGGAAATCAATGTGATGGCGATGTGGCGAAGTTGAAGATTTTCTAATTTTCATAGGCCGCAGGATACATTCCGCCGGAAGAATTCACCATCACATTCTAAAATGTTCTTACCATGAGACCAGTCAACGCCATGCACCCGTGATGATGCCTTTGTGTATCAGTCCCGGCAACATACCAGGGCCCAATACTACGTAGTGGTCCTTCCCAAATTTTGGAAAGTCAGAACGATGTCAGGCGCATACTGCTGCAAGCAAAGGACTTGATTTTCACCACCGCAGCCCAGCTCTCAACAAAATCCCTCCATTTTCCGACCTCACCTATCGCAATTCCAGCCTGTTTACCTGATATTCCCGTACGTAGCCAAGGGGATGAATACCCCCCCACAAAAACAGCAGGGTACCGGCGGCATTTCTCTCCGAATCGCGATCGGGCTTAGTATCTCCGTCTTTTAGGGATGTGCCGAATTGGGCTGATTTTAACGAGTTTCCGGTTGAAAATAAGCCTGATTGTGCGTTATTTGGGTCATGGTCCGGTTACTGGCAACCATACCCGGGTAAAACCACGGACCTTTCAACCTATGCAGCCCTTCGTAATCAACAGGCATCAATAATTTCTCACTTGACACAAACAATCATTTCCCTTCAATTGAAAATTGACCCCCCCCTCACTCACATCCCAACCTGCCAGACCGAAAAGACCGGGCCACACATCTCCGGGTACCACCAATCCGCCCACTTCCGTTTTTGTGGGAAGGATAGTATGCTTTCGGGGAAATTACGGGATCTGAGGGGTAGAGGGACCGGGTGGTTTAACTCCCTGTCAGCGGCCCATTTACTACCGTTTGAAAGACTCAGGCAATTGGCAACACCTTGGCTTCGGTCTGAAACCCGGGGGAATTACTCTGCCGTTCATGGATTGACCAGCAACAGTTGTGAGTCACATAAGCAATTTTTCGATCTAT
>JAPKXR010000237.1 GCA_026394715.1 Methanomicrobiales archaeon
CTTTCATTAAGCGGGTTTTCTGAAGAGCAGCTGCAGAAGATGAATATCAGGGAGTTCAAGATCTTAAAAAAGAGCGGGCACAACATCAAGGAGGCGTTAGCGACCAAAAAGGGGGTGACCGGTGAAGTCACGGTGGAGTTCCCCAGGGCCACTCACTCACTGGAACAGCACACGATCCCCCTGCTCGACAAGGCCGGGGAGATCGTGAGCATCATGGCGGTATACAACGATCTCACCGGGAAGCTGATCGAAGAAGCGAAGCGCGAAGAACTTGCCAACTACATCACGGCCTATCTCTCGTCCATGGCAGACAACTTAACCAAACTTGCAAAGGGAAACCTCGACTTCAATTTAGAGATTGCCCCCTCTTCCAAGACAACAGAGGAAGCACGGCAATGGTTCACTGATATCAACAAAAACCTTGCCGATGTAAAAGGTGCACTTGACCTCCTGGTGTCTGATGCACATACACTTTCAAAGGCTGCGGTCGAAGGTAAACTCGATTCACGGGCAGATGTGACGAAACACCAGGGAGATTACCGGAAGATCGTCGACGGGGTGAATATTACCCTCGATGCGGTCATCGGCCCATTGAATGTTGCTGCTGAGTACGTTGACCGGATCTCCAAAGGCGACATCCCCGCAAGGATTACCGACAAGTACAACGGCGACTTCAACGAGATCAAAAATAACTTAAACAGTTGTATCGACGCGATCAACGGTCTCCAGAGCGATTTGGGGAGTACCATACGGTCCCTGAAAACCGGCGATATTGAGGCACGCTGTACGGCGAAAAATCTGCAGGGGGTCTACCAGGGACTTGCACAGGGTGTCAACGAAGCCCTTGATAACGTCATCGCACCGGTGGTAGAAGTAATTGGTCTTATGGGAATGTATGCCAAAGGCGACCTGGCCCAGGAGATGCGTATCCTGCCAGGTAAACAAATTGTGCTGACCAATGGGATGAACGGTATTCGTACCAATGTGATGGCCCTCGTTGTTGACATGAACAACATTGTAACAGCTGCCGTCGAAGGGAAACTCGACACACGGGCGGATGCTTCAAAGCACCAGGGAGATTACCGGAAGATCGTTGAAGGTGTAAATGCCACCCTCGACGCCGTTATCGGCCCGCTGAATGTCGCTGCTGAATATGTTGACCGGATCTCCAAAGGCGACATTCCGCCGAAGATTTCCGACACCTACAAAGGGGACTTCAACGAGATCAAGAACAACTTAAATGCCTGTATCGATGTCATGAACGGGCTTCTTTCTGAGACCGACGTCCTGATCAAGGCAACTAAAGATGGGAAACTTGACACGAGAGGGAACGCCCAGAAATTCCCCGGAGGATGGGGAAAACTGGTTGGCGGCGTCAATGACTTAATCGATGCATTTGTTCATCCGATTAATGTGACTGCCGAGTACGTTGACCGTATCAGCAAGGGCGATTTCCCGCAGAAGATCACCGATAACTACAACGGAGACTTCAACGAGATCAAGAACAACTTAAACGCCTGTATTGATGGATTGCAGGGACTCGTGGAGGCAAATGTAGTGCTTGCCCGGATGGCAAACAATGACCATTCAAAAGGAGTGGAAGGCACCTACCAGGGTGTATTTGCCGAAACCAAGACCAGTGTCAATTTAGTTCGGGACCGGTCTAACCACATCGCTGATATGCTGGTAAAGATCAGCGACGGGGATCTCACTGGAGCAGAGACATTACGAAAGGCAGGGAAACGATCAGATGCGGACCGGTTGGTACCGGCTTTTATCAGAACATTTGATGCCCTTCAAGCCCTCACAAACGATACAGGGATGCTCACAAAAGCAGCAGTAGAAGGTAAACTCAAAACACGTGCCGATGTGACAAAGCACCAGGGTGATTACCGGAAGATTGTTGAAGGGGTCAACAACACGCTCGACTCGGTGATCAACCCTGTCAACGAAGCGATGCGTATGGCCAATGAATTTGCAAAATGCAACTTTACCGCCCGCGTTGATGAAAACCTTCACGTGGAAGGCGACTTCATCAAGTTCAAAGAAGCCTTAAACAGCATCGGCACCGAGGTCTCCAAGGCAATGAGCATGATCAACCAGCAGGTCATGGAACTGGCATCGAGCGCACAGGAAGCCAATGCCAGTATCGAAGAAGTATCGTCAGGTGCAGAACAGATCGCAAAGAATGCAGCAGGTGTCAGTACCAACGCTGAACGTGGAAATGAAGGCATTGCCCAGGTATTGCGGGCAATGGAAGACCTCAACCAGACGGTGACCGAGGTCGCCCAGAAGGCTGAAAAAGTATCACAACTGACCGAGGACGCAAATACGCTGAGCGTGAAAGGTACCAATCTTGCCGAGCAGGCTGAGCGTGGTATGCAGAGCATCACTACCTCGTCAAGCGAGGTAGAGAAGATCATTATCGATATCAAGGCCGAGATGGACAAGATCGGAAAGATCGTCGGGTTGATTTCCGACCTTGCGAACCAGACGAACCTCCTCGCCCTCAACGCAGCAATTGAAGCGGCCCGTGCAGGAGAAGCAGGCCGGGGCTTTGCCGTGGTCGCCACCGAAGTGAAATCACTCGCCCAGGAGTCCCGTGCATCGGCGGAGAATATTGCCGATATGATCGGGACACTCCAGAAGAAGTCCATCGCTGCCGGTGAAGCTGTCGCATCATCCAACCGTGAAGTGAAGACAGGAAGCGAGGCGTTGGCCCAGACACTCCGCTCTTTCAAGGATATCGCAAAGTCTATCGAGGATATCAGTAAAAACGTGGTGGAGGTGGCCAGTGTGAGCGAGGAACAGGCCGCAACGGTGGAAGAAGTCACCGCCAGTGTCAATGAAGTGCACGGGATGGTGCAGGCAACCGCAAAAGATGCGATGGATTCTGCCGCCGCTGCAGAAGAAGCGTCGGCGTCCATTGACCAGATCACCAAGGTCATGGGCGGTGTGAACACGATTGTGAACAATGTCTCGAAAGAGATGGCGAAGTTCAAAGTATGAGGGGGGGAGGTTCTCATGACTGATGAACAGGTTACCAATGTCCCCCACAGCGGGAGTGTGGCATTTCACCCTACCCACGTTGATACCCTGGTAGCAGGGACGCCCCCTACGACACGTGGAGAAGGGGTCCAAAAACTGAGTGACAATATCCAGGTCGTGGAATTTCTCCTTGGGGACGAACATTTTGCCGTCGACCTCTTCGAGGTACGGGAAGTGGTGGAGTATACACGGATCACCCATCTCCCGGATACCCCTCCGCATATCCGGGGTATTATCGACTTGAGGGGAGAAATTACCACCATCATCGACTTGAAAAACTTAATGCATATCCAGGATGAAAAGAAGGCAGACGAGGCAACGTCCCGGATCATCGTCCTCGATGACCGGATTACCAAGTCAAAAATTGGGATCATGGTCGATGACGTCCTATCAGTCTCCACCTTTTCACGGAAGGAAGTGGACACTTCTGCAGCCTCCGTAAACCGGAACGAAATAATATCATTGGAATCATCAGGAAAAAGATCCGGATTAAAGATAAGGATGTCAACGAACTGATCATCTGGATCGATATCCAGCGGTTGCTGAAGGAAGTTGACCAGGAGATTTTGAAAGACGGGTATAACGAGAAAACAGAATAATAATAATTTCCCATACCTTCCTTTTTACTCCAGGTCACATGAGTCTGGAGGCCCTGTTATCACGCGATTGCCCTATGGGGCAGGGCCTCAATTTTTACATGTCCGGTTGCCCCATGCCGGTAACCCGGACTAATCCTCCTGATTTAAGCCCAAATTAACGAAACGATGCCCCGGGGGGTATCCGACACCCCACCCCAACTCGAAAAATCCATTCCCGTTCGATTAAATCGCCCGCATTTGCCCCCGATTTGACCAGGCGGAAAATAAGGCCATTTAGGGGTATTTTATTCAGAATCCGTCAATAATCGACCTTTATTTGTCACCTATCATTTTCTATGACCCCATAAACGACCTTGTTTCCACCCCGGAATGAGCCTTTTTTCCGGCGTTTTGAAGGCAGGATAACAATTTGGGAGGAACCGTTCCAGGGGTCAAAGTGACCCTTACTCTTCCCCGGTCTTTTTTTTGCAGGCCCGCCAGATTCAAAACGAATACCCTGAGGTTCGAGTTACCCACTCATTGCATGTAGAATATATCAAAAAAGCTCTTTGTTCATTCTCCTGCCTGAGGCCAGACGGGTCAACCGTGCAAAAGTACCAGCAGGGATACTCGGGGGACTCCAACCGATATGCACCGCCAATCGAACGACTATTGGCCTTGTCCCGGCTGGTCCTGTCAAAAAAGAAGATACGGTTGTTTCTTTTGGTATACCGAAAAATTCAACGGTCACCCGAAATTCAGTTCGCCATCTTCGACGATATACACATCAATATTCTCAATAACGACTCCTGCCTTGAACCGCTCTGGAGCGGCCGCCCTGATTTTATTAATTAAGGATACGGTGTCATATCTGACCTTGATACCACGCTTATCCGCTTCTGCATAAATGAACCGGGGCACTTCAAACTGGTCTTTCCCTGCCTGAATGGAACACAGGTGAGACGCATCAAGGGTGTACAAAAAACGAATGGTCTCTTTTGCGCGAGTGATATTCTCCCTCGCGGATTTTTCAATCGTGCATACATTCGCATTCGTAGTATTGATGATATCTGCAATTTTCTGATGCGTCAGCCCCTGTTTCCTGTACCTGAGTACTTCTTTCTGGCGATCGGTGAGGAACCCCTCTTTCATAGCATATTGGTTTAGCTACTAAGAATTAATCGCTTTCGGTTAACCCATCTGTTCATGGGGGTGTATCAGGTACGATAGTGAAAAAAATAGACCCCCGGGACCTTTGCGGACCCCCTGCCTGGAAAGATATGCCTGTGCCTCTTCGCGAACTCGTTCATACACGGCAGACTATTGTCACGCCTGGTCCCCGCATCTGGCACAGGGTCTCCCATGACGGGACCTACGATTTGTCATTCAGATTGATGGTACAAGCATCCGGCAGGAGAGAACGGAACAGGTATTTATACGTGGCTAACGGACCCGTGCGTCATGGAAAGAGCCTCATTTTTCTGAGATAATGCCGTGATACTTCCTGTATTACATCTCAAGTGGACCAGTGAACCGGGCAAGGGACACCCGTATCGCTTCATTTCAGATCACTAGTGGTCCATCCCGGACATTTATATTGGAAACTGCGTGTAGGTAGTTTCATGAAACGCGGTAGCTTTAGCGATCATCCTGACCCAATAGTTTTTGTGATTTCCGCCGGGTGCAACAGTCTTCCGTGTTCCGCCGGCAGAGACGACAAGGCCCGTCCCGATGAATTCCCTAACAACGGGCCAGATCGATATAATCCCCGTGGAAAATGCAGTAACCCTTAGTGTCGCGGAAAAGGACCCCATGTACAATACTCTTGATGTAACATTTGCCGGCGGAACGGACAGGTCCCGGGTGAAGGATGTTGAGGTGATATGTACGGGGTCTGACGGGAAGACGGTGACAAAGAAGTTAAAGCCGGCAAAGGGTGAGGTAGTAACATTCCAGGGGACGAAAGGAACTGATAAGGTAGTCCCATACGTCGATTATTATTTCGGAAACCGGTACAACGTCGTCGATCAGCCGATCGATACCCCGAACCGGGAGCCGGGCTTTACGAAACCGTGAGTGGCTGCACCGTCTGATGGGGATCCCAGGGGTCCGCATCCGGAAATTTTTTCCCCGGATGGTCTCACCCGGCCCGGTTTGGGATGAAGATAATAGAATCCTCTCCTCACATGGCCCAATGCCCATGCAGGTTTGCCCTCCGCCACGACAACCCACCATAACTACATTAACCAAATCATCGTATGGAATGATGAAAACAAAAGGTAAGGAGTTGATACAAATATCCCCTGAAGATATGTTAAAAAGCACGGCAGAGGAGTTACGCGAATCCCTCCAGCCAGACAATGTAATTGGAACGCCCGTAGACCTTGGTGACAAGCTGGTCATACCCGTGACCAGGTTCGGGTTCGGGTTTGGTGCCGGTGGCGGCGGCGGAACGGAAGGAGGCAAAGGTAGCGGAGGTGGGGCAGGGATCGAGCCTGTTGCCCTGATCATCCTCTATAAAGACGTGAAAGGACCAGCCGGCATCCAGGTCATGAGTCTCCGGAAAGAGTCCACGCTCGTCCAGGTCGTCAATGCCCTGAGCGACAAAGTCGCCCCCCAGATTATCGAGGCGATCAGGCAGATGGAAAAGAACGAGACGGGAAAACCTGAGTAGCACCCGGCTATATACCATGAGTGACACCTTCCCGGCGATATTGCTTATTGCGGGCATTATTACCGTCGTAGCGCTCATAGAGGTGCTTATTCTTCTTATCCCGTTTCGGATTTCGCTTTCACTCCAGATCCATGCGACGGAAGCAAAGGGTACTTTCACATGCTCCTGGTTTATTTTCGGGCTTGAAGTGCTGGTTTTTGGCAAAGACCCGCAACTGTCGGTGACAGTTGGCGGAGCCAGGCTGGTTAACCGGCCCCTGTCATCCTTTAACGCTCCTGAAAAGGAACATACCGATGGTCCGGGTCCGGGCGGGGTCACCGGAATCATCTCTTCCCTGCTCCGGCTCAGGGGGCCGGTACTCGATGCGTTCTGTGACCTGGTCCGTCATACCCGTCTTGATTATCTCCGGGGGACTGCACGGATAGGTCTTGGTGACCCGGGTGCAACCGGGGTGATGTATGGCCTGTACCGGGCCTTCATACCGCTCCTGCCCGAAAGCCGGGTCAATCTCACCATGGTACCCGAATTCAATGGCGAGGTTTGTGAGCTCGACCTCACCGCCCGGTTCCGTATCACGTACCCCCTCCTGGTAATTGTAAATGCCGTGAAGATAGTGAAACACCCTGCAGCCCGGAAGGTAATGAAAATGATGAGGAAGAAACCCGGGGACGTGGCCGCATGAAGGCGACCCTCCGGTTTTCTGGCCCGGTCGATTGCGGGGAAAGGACCATTGTTCCGGTAATCCGTGATATGACCCTGCTGTACGATCATGGAGGTGTGGTTGCCAGGGACCCCGTCGGGCTGGTGATCATGGAAAATAACCAGGCGTGGTTTATTTCCCTTGCAGAAGGGGTGACCCCGTCAGTGATCGATGAACTGTTAAAGGTAGGAAATAACGGGGAAGGATTACCCATAAACCCGATTCCTCCGGTTTAAGGTGCAATTACTGTCATCCTCCATCATTTCGCGGAGGTGATTCATTCCGGGTGGAAATACAAGGAGTAAAAAAATATTCGTCCTTTGAGTATCGGCAGGCCCGGGCAGTTAATCCCCCGAAGCAGATCTAACAACGAAGCGGTTTTCCATTCCAGGACTCTCGCCTCATTCGTCAACCTCCCGATCTCGTCCGGACCAAAATTCAACGAAACTTTCCGAAGGGTGCTGCTAAAAACTACCCGATAGAAATTATCGACCGGGACTTTTTTATCAGCCCGCAAAATGAACCGGTTTGATCTTCCACGGTTGCGGTCAGTGCCTTACCGGTCAGTATTTGCGAGAAAAATCTCCCTGTTGGACCGGGCAGCATCATTCGTCGGGTCAATTGACACCGCTTTATTAAAGGCGTTCAGGGCCTTCCGGGGCTGGCCAAGTTCGTCAAATGCAATACCTTTATTATTCCATGCATCTGAATCCTTTGGATTGACCTTGAGTTCCTTGTCAAAGGATGCAATAGCATCCGCATACCGGTCAAGCCGACAAAGTGCGTTGCCCCGGCTGAACCACACGCCGATAACCTTCGGATTGAGCTTGACCGCGTTGTCATAGGATGCAACGGCTTCCGCATACCGGTCGAGTCTGAATAACACGTTGCCCCGACCGAACCACACATTTGCAAAACCAGGATCAATTTGAAGTGCGTGGTCATAGGACCTGATCGCCCCATCATATTGTTCGAGGGCGACCAATGTTACGCCCAGGTTGTACCATGCATCGGGGTCCTTCGGGTTGATCCGGATCGCTTTGAAATAGGATGCGACGGCGTCCGCAAACCGGCCGAGTTCGTGCAGTACGATACCGCGGTTATACCACACCTTTGATTTACCGGGGTCGATCTGATTCGCTTTGTCATAGGATGCGAGGGCATCCTCATTCCGGGCAAGTCCGAATAGCGCGTTGCCCCGGTTGTACCATGCACCAGACTCACAGGGATTGATCGAAATCGCCCGGTCATTGGATGCGATGGCTTCGGTATACCGGCCAAGGCTATGGAGCGCATTGCCCCGGCTGTTCCACGCATCGGGATCATCAGGATTGATCTGGACCGCTTTATCGTAGGAGGCCACGGCTTCGCCGTTCCGGCCGAGTTCGTGGAGCGCGTTGCCCCGGTTGTACCACGCAGCGAAATCCCCTGGATTTATCTGGATTGCTTTATCAAAGGATTTAATGGCCTCATGAAACCGGCCGCAACTAAAATAGTCAATCCCCTTGCTCAAATGGTGGGTGGCCATACGGACGTCATGCATGAATGATAGTATAATAGTTGAGTACTTCACTATTCTGATCTGTTATCACCGCCGTTCTTATCCGGATTATCAACGCTTCAAATCCGGGCTGGAAAAAATCAGTGGTCTACTTCCCGAATACTACGCTGCCGTTCATGTCAGAAAGCGGGGTATAAGGGATTTTATATTCATCTGAGAACTGCCGGACTGCCTTTTTCACACCCTGGTAACGGCTGGGGGCATAATCATGCACCATGATATACCCCCCGGGAGACAACCGCGGGTAAAAATAGCACAATCCTTCATACGTAGGTTTGTACAGGTCGGTATCGATTGAAACAAAGGAGAAGTTTTCCTCGAGCCCGTCCAGTGACTCAGGGAAATACCCGGATTTCACGATGCACTGCAGGGGATGGGGGATTTTTGATAGCACGGTCCTTACATTGACCCGTGAAAAATTTCCAAAATTGGTATGTAAGTCCTGTTCTGACTCAGAAGCGAGGTCTCTTACATCAAACCCTTCAAATGTATCGAACAGGTAAAATTTTCTGTCGGGAAACAGGAAACTGATACGCCGTGCAAAATCTCCCCGGTATACTCCGAGTTCAGCAATCTCCCCTGTCACATTCCGTTCGATGACCTCCCTGGCGAGCAGGTTGAGTGACCTGACGCGGGCCAGGTCTGTGGTTATTATCTCTCCGACCGGAAAGGTCCGGCTAATATGGTGATTTACGGCCGACCCGAAGTACGCAATCTCTTTCCGGGCAGGTACACGCATCAGCCCATGTTGCAGGCATCCATGTAGGACGCCATATCCACGCGAAACGATTGACAAATTAATTCCTCCATTCAGGTTACCGCAATAGTAACTCAATATCCAAGAAAAACCGGGACCCGACAAAAATTCAAGGCCCCACAGGTATTGCCTATTAACTCAGAAATTCCTGTAAGCTATTCTACTTCTGTAAATAAGAGACTTACGTTTTTGGGGGTATACCCCTCTATCTTTATCCTGATTGATACGGCAGGGTAGGTTACATCGCAAAAAAACCGGAAATTTCCCGTTCTGCATTTGCTTTTTTATTTCAGCAATTTGATGCATGGCGGTCCCCTGGCGATGATTGTTTATTCCCGGCAGTACAGGAGGTAAGACCGCCATCTTCCTGCCCTGTTCAGTGGGCTATACATGAAAAGCTACAACAAAAAAGGCCCTCCTGTGAAATAAGCGCGCAGAAAAAGATTAAAGATTGATAGTTTTCATGGATTTTTGGAGGGCTTACCCGCCCAGAACACCATTGTTTCAGCGCCTCAGATGACCCCTCTTTTTTTGTCCCGGTTCAGGACTTGATCGTCCGGAACAGGTATGCACCAATAATGGTGATGGCGATGGTGAACCCGCCAAGCACCGCGAGGCTCACGAGCGGGTTAATCTGTGAGGCTCCGGTCAGGCCGTATCGGATCCCCTCTACACCATAGGTAAGCGGGTCGACGAGCGTTATCGGGACAAGCACCGGTGGCAGGCTGCTGATGGGGAAGAGCGCTCCCGAAAGGCCGAAGATCGGGAAGACAACGAAGTTCATAATGAGCTGGAAACCGGTCATGTCATCCATTCTCGACGCGATTGCGATGCCGAACGCGGTGAAGGCGATCCCGATCAGGGCCATGAAGCCGAATGCGATGAGAAATCCCGTTATGTTCTGGCTATTCAGCCCGATAAACAGCGAAATCACGAGTATGATTACGCCCTGGATAAACGCCGTTGTTGCACCGCCGGCTGTCTGCCCCAGCATGATTTCCAGGCGGGAGACGGGCGCAACAAGTGTCTCTTTCAGAAACCCGAACTGCTTGTCCCATATGACCTGGATACCGGAGAAGACGGACGTGAAGAGGACACTCATCGCGATCATTCCCGGAATGAGGAAAACAATATAGTTCTCATCCATTCCAGGGATCTGCACGACGGAGTTGAGCCCGAAGCCGAGGAAGAGCAGGAAGAAGAGCGGCATGCTGATACTCCCGATAATGCGGCTCTTCGAGCGGAGGTACCGCTTCATGTTCCTGAGCCAGATGGTATAAATGATATCCATAATTACCGCCTCGTCATTTTCTGGTACATCCGCATGGCTGCCTTCCCGTCGGCTTCCTCCTCCCGTATGGTCTTGCCGGTGAAGGAGAGGAAGACATCCTCGAGCGTCGGCTTGTGGATAGAGATCGACTCGATCGCGATCTGCTCCCGGTTCAGGAGCGTTACAATGGTACCCACGTGCTGCTCGGCGTTCTTAAGGCTGATGATAACCTGCCCGTCGTGCTGCTCGACCCGCAAGACCCATGGCTCCTTCAGTGCCTCGATGATGGCGGACGGGTCCGACGATTTGATCGTGACGACATCGCCGCCCATACCGTCCTTTAAGTTTGCCGGGGTGTCAAGTGCGATGATCTTCCCGTGGTCGATGATCGCGATCCGGTTGCAGAGCCGGTCTGCTTCTTCCATGTAGTGCGTGGTGAGGATGATGGTGATCCCATGCTCTTTGTTGAGGGTTGCAATATACTGCCAGAGGTGGTTCCGGGTCTGCGGGTCGAGGCCGAGTGTCGGTTCATCGAGAAAGAGCACAGCGGGACGATGGAGGAGTCCGCGGGCGATCTCGAGCCTCCGCCGCATCCCGCCTGAGAACGTCTTGACGATATCGTCTTTCCGGTCCACGAGTTCCACGAGGTCCAGGAGCTCGGTGATCCGCTGGCGCCGGACCTCCCCGGGGATGCGGTACAGCCTGCCGTGGAAGTCCATGTTCTCCCACGCGGTGAGCTCTTCGTCGAGACTCTGGTCCTGGAAGACGATCCCGATAGACTTCCTGACCCCGTCCTCGTTGTGTTCAATATCCATACCGTTCACCGTGGCGGAGCCCGAGGTGGGCTTTAACATGGTCGAGAGCATCGCAAGGGTCGTGGTCTTCCCGGCCCCGTTCGGACCCAGCAGGCCGAAGATCTCACCCTGTTCGATCTCAAATGAAATATCATTCACCGCGATCAGGTCGTTAAATTTCCGGGTCAGGTGATCAACGTGTATTGCAACGGTCATCTTTTATCCAATCCTTTTCAAATCATCGAGGCACTGTTCCAGCACCCGGACTGCAATGTGCTCGTCCCCCGGCGGAAGTTCGTCAAGTGCGGTTTTTATATCGAACAGCAGCCCTTTTGCATTGATTTTCGCTCCGCCGAAGATGTCGAGGACCAGGTTCTTGTAGAGCGCCATCTTCCTGTGGCTCTCCCGCCCCTGTTCTTTCACGGTCTGCAGGGCATCCTTCCCGTTCTCCGTTACTGCAAATGTCGTCTTCGCCCTCTTTCCTGTGGCGATTACTTCGATCAGATGTTCGTCTTCGAGCTGATGGAGCACCGGGTACAGTGTCCCCTTGCTCGGGACCCAGAGCCCGCCGGTCTTCTCTTTGATCTCGGTGAGAAGGTCATAGCCGGACTTCGGGCACCTGCCAAGGGAGTGCAGAATAAAGAGTGCAAGCAGGCTCCGTTCTTTCCCGTGCCGGGACCCGAATTTCAGCAGGCTGGTCATGCATATAGTCCGATTACGTACTATTAGGGTAAAGGATTTGCAGAGATATAAAACTGAAGGTGCTGATATACCAGTTTTTAAAAATATTCGTGACTGGCATGAAGCACGGGTCCGGGAAATTACCTGGCAAAAACCGGGGGATTGGTGAAAGCAGGATTAATCTTAATCGTTTTTAACAAGAACTCAACAACAGGACCATGGGCAGAGTATCCGGGAGAAATTTGCACCTTTTCCCGGATGCCCATGGCTGGTTCCGCATCTACAAGCGGGATATTTGATCAGAATCCCGAAATGAACCCGTTAGTTTTTATTCGCAAAGCCTAATAAGAAAAGGATGGTGGCACGGTCATATGCCAGGATCTCTCCCTACAACCCAGTGGTTTTTCACCCATTTTGAACGCATCCTCAACTTTAGCGACGGTGTATTTGCGATTGCGATCACCCTGATGGTCCTGTCGTTGAGTGTTCCAGTCCTCACTGGTTCACCGTCAGGTCCTGATCTTCCAGCGCGGATGATCGCAGAATGGCCGGCATTCCTGGGATATTTTATTAGTTTCTTTGTAATCGGGTTGTGGTGGATCACACACCACCGGTATTTTCAGTACCTGAATGGCTTTAACCAATGTGTCCTCTGGCTGAACCTGGCCTTTCTTCTCTGCGTCACGCTGATCCCATTCCTCACAAACCTGATTATTACCTACCACGACTCCGTGTTTGCTGTCTCTCTCTATGCTTCGGTCCAGGCAACGGCAGGATTTATCCTGTTCATGATTTGGAAGTATTCGACAGATCATCACAGATTTGTTGACCCATCAATTAACCCATGGTTTGTCAGGTATTTATCATTCAGGGGTATAATTACCATATTTTCATTCCTCGTCTCAATCCCTGTCGCCTTCATCTTCCCTCCCGCTGCCCAGATTTCATGGGTCATCATCCCGATCTTCCACCGGTCCCTCGCTGGATATATAACTGGAGGAGAACAATTCATCGATATTGATACACAACAATAACTCAATACCCAGGTTTTTCTGAAAATACCCCCTATTTTGTCAATTACATAGGTAACCGGGTGGCAAGCCACTCCATAATTTGGCACCTGGAGATCGGGAGTACCTTTTAGATAAGCGACTGAACCCTTCATGATTGCAGGGATAAATTTTACATTATTCACCGTTCAGCGGTGGAATGTAAAAAATTAAACCCCTCAGGGCCGTCTATTTCAGTCCTGCCGTTTCCCGTGGTCAGGAAATGCCACCCGTGGTCGCCGGGTAATAAATGAAGCATCCAGGTTTTTTACCATCAACGCGGCCATTTTTGCCGGGATACCCAGTGCCATCATGTCCGCCGGAAGGGAATGGTTCTGTGTCGGGTCCTGCGGGCCCATAAATGCCGTATTGGCGGGAGCATTCTCAACCATTCCCGCGGGGTACGTGATGAACGTGGCACACGAGGGCCCCCAGGGGACAATGACCGGGCTGAATGGGTCGTCCCGGTCGAAATGGACGAGGGCCACCATATTCCGGACCTGTTCGGCAGTGCCAAAGCAGCAGACTGACCGGACATCCGGAGACGGGTCGGGGAGTGCGTCACATGCTGATACGACAAGATATTTTCCCGGGGGTGTAATCTTCCCCATCGCTTTGAAACATGCCCCGACTTTTTCCGGGCTGGATTTTAAGAACTCCGCTGCCCCACCGCGGATATCTTTCCGGCCGGTTGAGACGAAGTAGTTGATCTCCTCGCTTTCCGGGGTAAATCCCATGTGGGAGATACCTCCCGGGCAACAGCCCTCGCTGGTGTCTGCACTGGCATAGACTGCTGACACTTCATTTCCTGTGGCTATCCTGAACAGGGAAACTGCAAAACACCGGTTTACCTCTGACAAGCGGGGAATACCTGTCGGAAGAACGTCAGATCCGTATATTGCCAGTGGGCGTGTCGAAAGCCTGAAGGCTGACTTGAGCCGCTCCCCGATTTCCTTACCCTGTAGTTCAGTCATGATCACACTCCATCACTTTCTTTTGCGATAAGCCCTTTCCAGATCGGGCCGTCGAACACACCGTCTTTAGCCTCCTCCTCCATCTCCAGGAAGAGCGAGAATGGCACGGCAAAAGTGAACATATGTGCAGGGATGGTCTTTCCCACACTCTCCCGTGCGGAAAGGTCCGTGTACCCGAGCACTGCCCGGGGGTGCTCTTTCTTTGCCTCATCGTACACGAACGCCCCGATCTGCTGACAGGCGGCCATGGGGGGGACCCGCACCGGATCGGTGCCCTCGCGGACTGCCCCGACGAGGGTGACGAGCCCGGTGATCTGTAGCGGGTCGGCAACAAATACAACGACAACCGGGTGTTCACCGGGCTTGACCTTGCTGAGTGGCGTGAAGATCACGTATTTCTCTGCAATATCTGTGATCGGCAGGTCAGTGGTCATAAAACGTTTTGCCTTCTCTGTATTGTTATGAAGGCGTTCACCGTGGAGGAACTTGGCCCGATCCCGTTCGGGAAGATGCTGCACCATTGCACAATAGGCCTCCGGGTTTTTGCTGCTCTCTGCGCCTTTCACGAAGAACGAAGCCATGAATTCGATGCCGGCGCCTCCGAAGGCATCGTAATACCCATTGCCGAAACCAAGTCCCGCCCGGGCACCAGGACAACCATAACTCTCCCGGTCGAACACGGCGGTCTTCCCCTTCATTGCCACGTGTGCAAAGAACGGCATGATGCAGCCGAATCCGTGCGGTTTTATCTGCAGTGCCCCGTCAGGCTTTACATTACTCCAGAGAATTGCCACGGGTTCCTGGTCAAGACGGAGTTTTTCTGCGGTTACGCTTTTCATGTCAGTTCATCCTTCCGGATAGTTGATCGTGCAACAATAACGGATGAACCGCCTCTCTATAAATAGATGACTATTCAACTAATTGTAAGGTCTTGATATCATGGGACAGAACGGGGAAGAATCTGTTAATCATTGGATTTCGGAGATCGAAGTCCCGGCAGCATTGATATCGTACGCCTATCGAATGATTCAGAGATCATTTGCAAAAGAACTGTCCCCGTATCGCATCGGATGGGGACACTTTGCGATCCTGATGTCCCTGTACGAGATGGAAGGCCGCAGCCAGGACGGCCTTGCATTATCGAGAGGTTTTGACAAAACGATGATCGCAAAATCCGTTGTGAGACTGGAGGAGGAGGGTTTTGTCCGCCGCGAGACTGACCAGGACGACAAGCGGGTGAAGCGGCTGTACCTTACTGAAAAAAGCCGGAATCTCCGCCCGGAGATGGAACGAATCGGTTACCGGCTGAATGAGTTTCTCCTCCGGGATTTCGATGCAGATGGACCAGTGCTTGCAATCGGGAACCTGCGGAAGATTGCCCTGAATGCATCGGAACTATAATGGCGGATTTCCTCAGGGTTTGGGAATGGCTCGACGGCACTTCCCTAAAAAATCTATCACACATGGGTATATTCGTATTCGTGGGAGATTCCAACCTGGTATTAAATACTGCACGTAGTGGATAGTGGGTGAATACTATCCGTAACAAAAGAGAACCTTCATCACGAGATGGCCAATTCGCCAGAACGTTGTAAAGAATGCGGGGGAATGGCTATCGCCACCCGAACATGGCGGATATCGAATATTTCAGTCGGGTCAGTGTAATTGGGAAAGAAATGGCTGAGGCCACCGGACAGAACGTTGCGGTACCTGGTGGATGTTCCGTGAGAACTGCCCGGAAAAACTTACGACCGGTTGTGTCCTGTCATATGACGACCGACCGCTTTGCTGTAAAATATACCCGTTTGTCGCGATTCCCGCAATAACCGGGAGTGTAATGGGGCATGAGATCCTACTGGATCTCAGGCATTGTCCCCGGTGGAAAGAGTTTGGGGAATGTTACGAAGAGACAAAACAGGAGTTCATAGACCAAAAAAAATGTACCGGTGAGCTGCCACAACCCCCGGAAAAACAAGGATGGAAAAAATTTCTCAGGTTATCATAGTATCGACAAAGGGTTGGATCACTCAATGGGATTTGTTTTTTAGTTCCT
>JAPKXR010000342.1 GCA_026394715.1 Methanomicrobiales archaeon
ATCCTTTCTGAAGTTTCTCGACACATGGAAACCAGAATCAACCCTTCATCAACCCAAGATCAAAGATTATGAAGAGGAAATCTTTGAAGGGGGATTATTTGTATTTGAGACAGAAGACAATTTTCTGCACAAAATCCCTGGTGTTCAGCAGGCATGGGAACAGCAGTATGCATCTCATAACCCGAATGACGAAAACATCGTTGCTCCGTGTCTGGTGAGTGGAAAATTGGAGCAGATAGCGCAAACGCATCAAAAAATTAAAGGTGTCTATAATGCCCAGTCAGCAGGTGCTTCACTGGTCAGCTTTAACGACAAAGCATTCGAATCGTACGGCAAAGAACAAAGTCTCAACGCACCGATTGGTAAGTCTTCGATGTTCAAGTACACGACGGTACTGAATTATCTCCTTGATCGAGAGAGTAAAAATAAACTGCAAATTGGTGACACGACAACGGTGTTCTGGGCAGAGACGAATGATAAAACGTACGAGGACCTGGTCAATTTCTTTTTCGATCCCCGGGAAGAGTTGACAGACAGCAAGGAGAAATCTGACGGGGAGTCGATAACCCCGAATAGGAAGACCCTCCAGTTAGTTAGCGATATTCTAAACAAAGTGAGAGTGGGGCATCATTTAGAGGTAAATGACTTAGGTATTGACCCAGATAAAACGAATTTTTATATTCTGGGTTTGTCTCCGAACAACGCGAGGCTTGCCGTGAGATTCTGGTACCAGGACAGTTTTGGAAATTTCATTACCCGGGTTGCACGTCATCACCTGGATATGGAGATTATCCGTGATGATTCCGGGCCACATTATATTTCTCTGTATATTCTGTTGAAGCAGACAGTCCCACAAAACTCTAAGGACCAGGCCGTTTCACCGCTCCTTGGCGGCCTTGTGATGAGATCAATTTTGGGGAACACCCCGTACCCCATGCAGATGTACAATGCCATACTCAACCGGGTGAAGGTTGAGGGGTCGATCAACTACGTCAGGGCTGGTTTTATCAAGGCCTGTCTTTTGAGACTTGCCAGGTCCAGCTCGACGAATTTAAAGGAAGATTTGATTACCGTGAGTTTGAATGAAGAGAGTCCAAGTGTGCCGTACCGTCTAGGTAGACTGTTTGCAGTCCTCGAAAGGGCACAGAGTGATACGAACCGGGATATGAAGAGCACGATCAACAGTAAATACTTCAGCAGTGCATCAACGACACCTGCGGTTGTATTCCCGGTTCTACTGAAACTTGCCCAACACCATATTGCAAAGTCAGACTGGGGATTTAAATCAACCCAATCGATTGAAGAAATTCTATCCGGGATCGATGCGTTTCCTGCATTCCTGAACCTTGAAGACCAGGGGATGTTTATGCTCGGGTATTACCACCAGCGCAAGGCATTTTTCAAAAAGAAAGAGGCCAGTCCAGTAAAGGAGGAGTGAATTATGAGCGAAGTTATCAAGAACCGGTATGAATTTGTTTTGTTATTTGATGTTGAGAACGGAAACCCGAACGGTGACCCGGATATGGGCAACATGCCACGGGTTGATCCCCAGACTGGATATGGTATTGTTACCGATGTCTGTCTCAAGCGAAAGATCAGGGATTATGTGGGCATGGTTAAAGCCGGAATACCCGGTTATGAGATATATGTCCAGCAAGGTGCGGTCCTCAATGCACAGAACAAGAAGGCATTTGACTATCTCGGCAGAAAACCGGATTCCAAGAAACCAAAAGATGAGGAACTAACAAAATTCATGTGCCAGAATTTCTTCGATATCCGGGCATTCGGTGCGGTAATGACCACCGAAGTAAATTGTGGTCAGGTCAGGGGGCCAGTGCAGATCAATTTTTCCCGCAGTATGGACCCAATCTTCCAGCAGGAAGTGACCGTCACCCGTTGTGCAGTTACAAACGAGAAGGATGCCGAAAAGGGCCAGACTATGGGTAAGAAGCAGATCGTACCGTATGGGTTGTACCGTGCAGAAGGCTATGTTTCTGCGAACCTTGCTAAAAAAATAACCGGCTTCAGTGAAGAAGACTTATCATTGCTCTGGGACAGCCTGGTTAACATGTTTGAGCATGATCATTCCGCAGCAAGGGGAAAACTCTCCGCTCGAAAACTGATTGTTTTCAAGCACAACAGCGAGCTTGGGTGCTGCCAGTCTCATATCCTGTTCGATAAAATCAAGGTAGAGCGGTTGTCGAAGGAACTGCCACCACGTTCATTTAAGGATTACAACGTCACCATATCCAAAGACGTGCCTGCCGGTGTTGAGGTTATTGAGAAGTTATGATGGGAAAGAGATATGCTGATGACGAATTGCTTTCGTTATCCGGCATACAGCATTTCCGTTTTTGCAAGCGGCAATGGGCCCTGATACATATTGAACGCCAGTGGGAAGACAACCTGCACACAGCCGAAGGACACATTATCCATGAACGGGTAGATGACCCGTTTTTCAACGAAAGCCGGGGAGATGTCCTAATATCCAGGGCTTTTCCACTTGTTTCCTATAACCTGGGGCTGAATGGCATCGCAGACGTAATCGAGTATACCCGATCGGAAAATGGTATCTCTCTTCCTGGTCATGAAGGGTTATGGACAATGAAACCCGTAGAGTATAAGAGAGGGAAACCGAAGATCGACGAGCGTGACGAGGTCCAATTATGTGCACAGGTGATGTGCCTCGAAGAAATGTTCAATGTCCGCATTGAGAGGGCTGATTTTTACTACAATGAAATTCGCAGAAGAATTCACCTGAAGATTTCCGACGACCTGAGGCATCTGGTTTCGTCCCTGGCTGATGAAATGAATGAACTTTTCCGGAATGGTATCACTCCTGCCGCCGATGGGGGCAATAACTGCAAATTATGCTCTCTTGTCGATGTGTGCATACCAAAATTGACGAAGAAAAAGATCTCTGTCGGGGCGTATGTGAAGAGACATGTGCAGGATGCCTGTGCGAACGATAGCTGAAGGGATCACCTGGTACCAATCAGGATACCTGATTCCATATTGGACACTCTAATCATGAGAAAATTACTCAACACCCTCTATGTGACAACGCCTGAATCCTATCTACTTAGGGAGGGTGAAAATGTCATTGTCCGGGTTAACAATGAAGAACGGTTCAGGATCCCCATTCATAATCTCGAAGGCATCGTTTGTTTCGGCTATATGGGCGCAAGTCCCCACCTGATGCGGCTTTGTACCGACAATAATGTCGGGTTATCGTTTTTAACTCCCTATGGGAAGTTCCTGGGACGTGTAAGTGGGCGAGTCCGGGGAAATGTACTCCTTCGCCGGACCCAGTATCACATTGCGGATGATGGTGAAAAGTCGTTGGATATCGCCAAATGTTTCATTACAGGCAAAATCATAAATTGCCGTACTGTTCTTGGAAGAAGCATCCGTGACCATAGTGATGCCATCCATTGTGACAAGATCCGACATGCAGATATTTCTCTCATTGAAAACCTTCAGAAAATTGATGGTTGCAGGACTCCTGATTCCCTTCGAGGAATTGAGGGTAATTGTGCGAAATTTTATTTTGATGTCTTCGATGAGTTGATTCTTAAACAGAAAAAAGATTTTTTCTTTTATGAGCGTAACCGGAGACCTCCGCGAGATAATATGAATGCCCTGCTATCCTTTTTGTATACACTTCTTGCACATGATGTTGAGTCTGCTCTTGAGACGGTGGGACTTGATCCGTACGTTGGGTTTTTCCACACTGACCGACCAGGTAGAGTGAGCCTGGCATTGGACCTGATGGAAGAACTCAGACCGTTCATGGCCGATCGTCTCGCCCTCAACCTGGTGAATTTACAACAGTTGTGCGGGGATGATTTTCTCAAGAAAGAGAACGGCGGTATTATCATGACGGATAAGGGGAAGAAAGAGACGCTTGGAGCATGGCATAAGAGAAAACAGGACCTAATTACTCACCCTTATCTGAATGAGAAGATCCCCGTCGGACTCGTTCCGTATGTGCAGGCGTTGTTGATGGCCCGTTTCCTACGTGGAGATATCGATGGATACCCGCCATTCTTTATGAACTGAGTGATAGATATGATGATTTTGGTAACCTATGATGTAAACACAGAAACTCCCGAAGGGAGGAAAAGACTCAGACATGTCGCAAAAGAGTGCGTAAATTGTGGCCAGCGAGTTCAAAATTCAGTCTTTCAATGTCTTCTGGACCCCGCTCAGTTTGCGAAGCTTAAACACACGTTATGTTGTATTATGGATAATGAGAAGGATAGTATCAGGTTTTATTATCTGGGGAAAAATTGGCAGAACCGAATAGAGGACTTTGGTGCAAAAGCGGGATATGATCCGGAAGGTTTGTTGGTAACATGATTTCTGCGAACCTACAGTGAACACGTTTTCCCTGGAAGGTTCGCGGAAAGAAAGGATATCTTACATAAATATATTATGGTTTTGGTAACATGGATTATTTACTGGATGGTATTGTAAAGGAAATTGTCCGGTACCTGACCATTTATTTGCGGTCACACCCCTCGCGGGTGTGTGGATTGAAATAAATCCCTGGATGACCCCGAGAAGATCAAGTCGTCACACCCCTCGCGGGTGTGTGGATTGAAATAATCTCAATTATAACTCTATTACGGTATTAGACGTCACACCCCTCGCGGGTGTGTGGGTTGAAATTACTTATATTATGGTGATCCCAATGCAACATCTGCGTCACACCCCTCGAGGGTGTGTGGATTGAAATTCTATCGAGAGTGGATTGAACATCAACGAATACAGTCACACCCCTCACGGGTGTGTGGATTGAAATCGCAATGCGGTGTGCAGGAGATCCCAGAGAAAAGTCGCACCTATCGCGGGTGTGACTTCAACCAAATATTCCAGATTACAGCAAGTTTGCCAGTATTTTACATCTAATCCCTCGACAGAATACCGCTGTATTCCACCACAATTAGATGAGCTTTCACCGGGTCGATAACCTAGGCAGTTTATGGCACCGTAATCATTCGCCCCTGTTTCCGACCCACCCCCCAAGTCCTCACCCTACCAAGCGCATAGTCCACGGCCACACCACAGGTACTTCCTGTCCGCTACTGTTCGACTTCGCAAAAGAATTATGCCTGCTAAATCATGGAATGAAAGGCAAAAGGATAATTGAAGATTGGATCCGGTGAAAATCTGTTATGGCACGGCTGGGCCAGCTATGCATTCATGCCAGGCAAGAGAGATTTTTCTTCAACAACTCAAAATCAAAAAATGCTATTCTTATCCTGGTCAATATGGTAGTGTTTAAAAATAATTAATCTTAATTTTACTCCGAATTTTGCGACATTTAAATGATACAGATTATGCTCCATTGTTGATTTGAGACGTAAGTGGGGATTTTTACACAGCCGTTGACACCGCATGACATTCTCATCAAGTTTAGTAAGGTATATGCATACCGGATACAGGAGGAACGAGTGATTACGGATGTCCCAAAAAAGGTTCGCGACCTTGCAAAAAAACTGGACTACTCCATGTTCCCTAATTGAACCCTATTTCAGGTTCAGATTAGTAATCTGATGATTTCGGAGTGGATAAAAAAATTGAATGGCCGAACCATAGGGAAACAGATCAATTTGAAACCATTCCGGGTCTTTTTGAAAAAAAGGAATTGTTTAAATCCCGTTTCATCGAATATCTCTTAATGGACGTGTCATGACCCATATACTGCGACAGTACCTGCCCGACCTCATTCGTTTTTCAACCGGGCTCTCGCGGAAGACACGGCCATTTTTCCTCAACTGTGAACCCACACTCCGCTGCAACTTCAGGTGCTCCTTCTGCAACATCCCAGGGAACAACCTACTTCAGCAGGAAGCCGCCCCGGAAGTCCTGGAGGCTCGGATTGAGGAATGTTACCGGATGGGTTGTCGGATCGTTTCGTTCACCGGTGGGGAACCCCTGATGTACAACGGGATCGGCAGGCTGGTGAAAAAATGCCATGAACTCCGGTATTATACCGGTCTTGTGACGAATGGTTTCCTGCTCAACAATTTCCTTGATGCAGAATGGCCCGGTAAGCTGGACCTGCTCGCCATTAGTTTTATTGACGATGAAACTGCATTCACTGCGTCGAGGGGCCATGCTACCGCATATGGGGTGGTGAAAAAAAATATCCATGATGCGGTTGAGCGGGGGCTTTCACCGGTTTTTTATTCCGCACTCACGGAGGATACCCTTGTCCATGCGGAAAAAACTGCCGCTTTTGCCCAGTCGCTTGGAATTGCCACCTATTTTTCGTTCGTCCTGAAAACACCCCGTGAGGGACTTGACACCGTCAACTGGGATGCCCAAAAGATATCCAACACAGAAAAGGCTATTTCGCATCTCTCCGCTATACGGGACACCTACAAGGGTGTACACTTTCACCCTGACATCGAACGGCTGCAGGTGAGCGGTGGATTCAATAAAAAGGTGCGGTGCCAGGCGGCACGCACGGTTGTGTCCCTGAAGCCGGACGGGAGCGTCAGCCTCCCCTGCTACATAAAGACTGTGTACTCAATACCCCCTGGCAGGGCGCTCGCTTGCGGCTGGAAAAGTGCTGCGGCGGTCCTTGTTCGGGAAGCCTGCGGTCGCATGGAATGTTGCATCGGGTGCATGAACACCTGTATGTATGCCCCGTCACTTATTGGCAATCCTGTCCGGATTCTTCGCTGGATCCGCAATTCAAAGCCGTGAACTGCAACTCAACTATCCGGGTTTTCGTAAATAATTGCGGGTATTGTTATACATGGTGTACTATTCATCAGCCATTGATGTGTTACGTTCCGTCACCGGTCCAGCCTATATCATCGACATCATGGTCTCGTGTGCCTGGTGATATGACTCGTTTGCTTCCGTTACACGACCTGCCTTTGTCAGAAGGTCTCCTTGAAGTGTCCATGCCTGGGTAAGAATTATTGCATCATCCCTGTTTCCTGGTGTAATTGCCACTGCATGGTTGACACTGTCCAGGGCACCTGTCGTATTTCCTGCAGAATCCCGGGATAATGCCTGGAAATACCATGCCTCCTGGTCACCGGGATTGACCTGCAGAACCTTTATGAATGATATTTCTGCCTCATCCTGCCTGCCGATCTGTGAAAGTGAGAGGCCCCGGTACCGCCAGGCTTCCCCGTTTGCCGGGTCTATCGCCAATGCCCGGTCATAGGCAGCAACCGCTTCATTGTACCTTCCCATCGTGTGGTGCGTTTGGCCTTCTATATTTAATTCATGGATATTGGATGTCTTGCTGATACAACCGGCGGTCATGGCAAGGGAAAAGAGGGCTATAAGTATCATAGCGTAGAATCGGGCACGCATACGTCTGTACTACCCTTTGGAGAAGATGAATCTTTTCCATTCAGGTTCCCTTGCCTTGAGTTCCCCCCGGTCGGTCAGTACCATCGACGGTCCCTGCCGAATATAAGGAGGGGCAGCAGGGTACCCATGACAATGCTAACTGCGATGAACAG
>JAPKXR010000393.1 GCA_026394715.1 Methanomicrobiales archaeon
CTCCACATACGGGTCCCTGTTCGGGATCCGATTTGATGAGGTGAAGGGTGCACCGGCCTGGTCACCGGAAGTACGGCTCTACCGCGTGAGTAACCAGTCCGACAATTCGACAATAGGGTACCTGTATCTAGACCCCTATCCCCGGGAGGGGAAGTACGGGCATTTCGCCGAGTCTACCCTCACCAAGGGAAGGATGAAGAACGGCACGTATGCAGTCCCCGTGGTGGCGATTATGGGGAATTTCCATGCCCCCAACGGAGATACCCCTTCCCTCCTGACCCCAAATGAAATGGAGACGATTTTCCACGAGACGGGCCACGCGATGCACGACCTCCTCACCAGGGCGCCCTACGGCACCCTTTCAGGAACGAACGTCGAGAAGGATTTCGTTGAAACCCCCTCGCAGACCCTGGAGGAATGGGCATGGGACCCCGCAGTGCTGGAATCGCTCTCCGGTCACTATACGAATACCTCCCGGAAGATCCCTGTTGAGATCCGGGACCAGGTTATTGCAGCCAGGGATGTCGGGATCGGGAGTTCATACAGCAGTCAGCTAGCCTACGCACTGGAGGACATGCGGTTCCATTCTGCCGACGGGCCCGTCAATACAACAGAAGTCTGGTCCCGGACGTACGAGGAGATCAAGGGGATAAAACCCCTTGCGGGGACCCACCAGCCCGCCACGATGGGGCACTTCATGGGTGGCTACGATGCCGGGTACTACGGGTATCTCTGGTCGAAGGTGTATGCCCTCAACATCGTCAATGTGTTCAAGAAGAATGGGATGACGGACCAGGGACAGGGTATGAAATTCCGGCAGGAGATCCTTGCAAAGGGCAACATGGAGGACGGAAACACCCTCCTGAATAATTTCCTTGGGGCAAAGCCGGGTGTGGACGTACTATACAACCGTCTCGGGATTAACGGCTCGCAGGTGACTACAGGGCCTGGATAATCTTCTCTTTTTACACGAGGGCACGGTCTCCACCGGGTTACGTTGTCCGGAGGGGGATGAAACGGCCCCGGTATTTTCAGACGCCCGGGCATGGAAGTATGGTGACACCTGTGTTGCCTTAACCGGTTGGGCCCGGCGCGGGACAGTGACGAAATGAACACCAGATTCTTTGGCCTGAAAAATGGTAAATTCGAAAACCTTTTGCGGGCGAAAAAATGGCCTTTCTGATTTTCATGGCCCCTGGTGCATCACCTTTTTGCCTCATGCAGTTATTTTTATCCTGGACATGCTGAACAACTGCCAAATGGTCCAGGGTAAAAATGCGTCCATTTTCTAAAATGAGTTACGCATATGGTAGATATACATAGAGATATGATATCAGTACAGTACGTGGAAACGGGAAAAAAGAGAGCAGTGGTATATTGTTCGCCTTGGAATTTTGCTGGGAATCAATTGTGGCGATCCACCGTGGTTCAATGCTGAAACGTTAAAAGGCCCGTGTAAGGTTGTGGGAGTAGTGGGAGTAGTATCTTTGTTTAAACTGGAAAAACCGCAGAGGACCACATAATGGCGCAAACCCTTTCAGAAGGACCGGTAACAAAGGTCAATGTTGGCAGGCTGACAAATGCCGTTTTTGTTTTCACACTCCTCTTGTTATTCCGGAATGTGAAGACCCCGACGTACGTGGATTACATAGGGAATGCAACCGCGAATGATTTCGGGCTGGTGCAACTCCCCGATATACTGAATTTTCTGAACGCATTCATCATTATCGCCATGCTTTGGATAGTCCTGTTTCATATCTTCAACCAGTTGCAAAAAATTGACCGGGCCTACCTGTACCTCCATCTCACGACGTTAATGATGGTAATTTTCATCCCCATATCGAGCCATCTTAACGTGATTTACCCCAATAAATCCGTCTTTCCTCTCCTTTTCAATCTTAACATGCTGATTATCGGCGTGTTGCTTTTCCTCGAATGGTGGCATATTTCCCGGGTGCCGGGAATCAGTATACCGAGTATCAGTTACCGGCAAGTGCGGTGTAACAGGATAAAAATGCTGTATATCCCGGTAACTGCAATGTTCGGTGCCGTGCTTTCGACGTTCGACCTCCCCTATACGCAAGGTGTGTATTTTATCACGATCCTCGCCTTTGCGCTTACCTCACTCTATTCCTGGAACAGGGAAAGAATCAGGCAGAGAGGGACATCATGACCGGCGAAGGTCCGGAAATGGTTGAAAAACACGAGGACTCATGCTCCTGCACCAGCTGCAAGGGAACTATTCCACAGGACATGTTTGAGATCCTGAT